>CAZAIE010000487.1:0-3253 GCA_964485035.1 uncultured Myxococcaceae bacterium
GCTCGGGTCCTTCGCCTTGATCGCCACCGGCTGCGGGGTGGCCTTGGCGGCCGGCTGCTGGGGCGCGGAGATCTCGACCTTGCGTGGCAGCAGGTGCTCGTCGCGCTTCTTTCCCAGGCGGACCAGCTTGGCGCTGACGGGCTTCTGGGCGAGGTCGAGCTTGGGCGGCTCGAGCACATTCATGAGGATGAAGAACCCCAGGAGCGCGCCGTGGACCACCGCCGAGCCGCCGATGGCCCAGCTCAGATACCGGGCCTCCGGCATCCGGCCTGCGAGGGTGTGCCCCGAGCTCACGTTCGCCGCGCCCTCCATGCCGTCAGTTCCCCGCCGGCGGTTCTCGCTGGACCGGGTCGGTGACCATGCCCACGTTGGAGATGCCCGCGCGCTGGGCCGAGGCCATCACCTCGACCACCTGGCCGTACTCCAGCTTGCGGTCGGCGTGCAGGTAGATCTCCTTGTCGGCCTGGGCCTTGGCGTTGGCCTTGAGCTTGGCCTCGAGTTGGTCGAAGGGCACCTCCGCCTCGCCGATGTAGACCTTCCCGGCGCGGTCGATGGTGACCACCAGCTTCTTCTCCTTGGCGTCGATGGGGGCAGCCTTGGCGTCGGGCAGAGCCACCTTCACGCCCTGCTGGATGAGCGGGGCGGTGACCATGAAGATGATGAGCAGCACCAGCATGACGTCGACCAGCGGCGTCACGTTGATCTCGCTCAGCGCGCTCTTGGGGCCGCTGCCCCCGGTGGACATGCCCATGGCTGGCCTACTTGAAGAAGTGACGCTTCACGATGTTCAGGAAGTCGCTGGAGAAGCTCTCCATCTCGCTGCGCAGCACCGTGATCTTCGAGAGGAAGAAGTTGTAGGCGATCACCGCGGGGATGGCTGCGAACAGGCCCACCGCCGTGGCGATGAGGGCTTCGGAGATGGGCTTGGCCACCGTCGCCAGGTTGGCGTTGCCCTGCAGGTAGATGTCCTGGAACGCCCCCATGATTCCCCAGACGGTGCCGAACAGTCCGATGAAGGGGGCCGCCGAGCCGGTCGTCGCCAGGAAGGCCACCTTCGACTCCAGGTAGGTCCCCTCGGCCACCATCGCCCGCCGCAGCGCGCGCTCCACGTTCTCGATGCCGCCCAGGTCGTAGCGCTGCTCGCCGCTCTCCGGGTGCTGGCTGGTGACTTTCGAGAGCTCGATGTAACCGGCCTTGAACACCTGGCTGACCGGCGAGATGGTGAGCTTCTCCGCCGCCTGGTAGATGGCGTCCAGCCGCTTCGACTGCCAGAACGTGTCCAGGAACTGCGCCGACTGCTTCTGCGCCTGACGCAGGTGCAGGTACTTGAGCAGGATGATGGCCCAGGACGCGACGGACGCCCCCAGCAAGAGCAGCAGGACGAAGATGCCGATGGGCCCCGAGTGCTTGATGATCTCGAAGTAGTTCAGCCCGGCGGCGAGCAGGGGACTGTGGCAGAGGGAGTCGAAGAGGAGCATCGTGTCCGCCCAGAGCGGGTGTCGTTACGAACGCCCGGCGACCCGCGCGGGTCTGGTTCCGCGCAGCGGGGCAAAAACGGCGACCATCCCTACCACCCCGGCAGCGGAGAATCAAAGCTTCGCTGTGCCTGACAAAGGTGTCGCACCTGCGGGGGAACGGCCATGGTAATCTCCAGCCGTTCCGAACGGTTGCGCAGGGCACGGGGGTTGCTTAACCAAGGGCCGTTGAGGGCGGGTTGAAGCGACTGGAACCGGAGACGTCGAAGGTCGGTTCAGGGACGACATCGAAGGGAGCTGGCCATGGGCAAGCAGAGTCTTCTTCTCGCAGCGCTGATGTTCTCGGGCTGCGTCATCCAACCCAGCAACTCGCCCGACCCGCTGCCCGACAGCGACCCGGGTGACATCACCTTCTACTGGTCGTTCGCTGGGCGAACCTGCTCCCAGGCCCGAGAGGTGCTGCGGGTGCGCATCAGCCTCTTTCGGGATGGAGTCGAGGTCCGGGACCTGCCCGACGAGGGCTACTTCAAGTGCAGCCCCGCAGGGGTCGATGGCATCACCCTCACCAACTTCAACCCGGGGCCCTACTCGTACCGCATCGATGCGCTCGACTCGGCCAACCAGGTGATCTACACGGCCAACGGCTCGTTCCGGGTGAACGGGAACGTGAGGGTGGACGTCAACCTCGTCAGCGTCTCGAACCTCGGCCGCATGCAGATCTACTGGAAGTTCCTCAAGGACGGGGTCGAGAAGACCTGTGCGTCCGCCGGCATCGCCAGCAGCGCAGGCGTGGGCAAGGTCCGGGTCTACATCAACGACGAGCCCGTCCAGGAGCTCGACTGCACCCTCAACGACTCCAGCGGCAAGCCCGTCCAGGCTTGGGCGTGGGAACTCAACCCGGCCAGCTACCAGGTGGCCATCGAAGGGGTCGTGGTGGCAGGTCAACAGCGGCAGGTCTGGTATTACGCGAACCAGACGATCAACGTGATCCCCAACCAGACCCGGAACGTGACCTTCGAGCTACTCCCCGTCGCCGCGGGCGCCAGCTTCATCCCCAAGCTCCCGGGATACTCGTCCTGCGCCACCGCGGGTGTAGAGACCCTCTGGATGCAGCTCTCCAACCCCGAAGATCCCGCGGCCACGGTGGACCGCTTCAGCACCGACTGCAACGCCGTCCTTCGCGACGGCTTCTTCTGGGACTACATCCCCGCCTCGCAGACCTACTCGCCCTCCACCGGGCGTTGGTTGGGCCGCTGGAACGTGACCATCGAGGCCTGGGACAAGGCGCAGACCAACCACCGGGTCGTCGCCCGGACCACCAAGCAGGTCGAGGTCCAGGCCGGCTACCAGGACCAGTCCTTCCCGCTCTCGCTCGAGTACTGACGACCGCGTCTCCGTTCTGCCACACCAGGCCCCCGGAAGCTCCGGCTCCGGGGGCTTGTCTTTTCAAGGGGTTCGTGCGACACGGGCGCCGGAACGGGAGTTGCTGCGGGGGAAGCAGGCAGCGGGGGCAGGAGAGGCTGAGATGGGCGATCAGGCGGCGCGGCGCAAGGCGGCAATCGGAGTCTTCGACAGCGGGGTCGGCGGGCTCACGGTCCTGAAGGCGCTGATGCGCAGGCTCCCCGCGGAGAGCACGGCCTACCTGGGCGACACCGCGCGGGTCCCCTACGGGACAAAGTCGCCGGAGGTGGTGACCCGCTACAGCCTGGCGAACGCCCGCCTGCTGATGCGCCAGGACCTGAAGCTGCTGGCGGTGTCGCTGCCCGCGCTGCAGGCCC
>CAZAIE010000487.1:3263-6007 GCA_964485035.1 uncultured Myxococcaceae bacterium
GCTCCCCATCCCGGTGGTCGGGGTCATCGAGCCGGGCGCGGCGGCCGCGGTCGCCGCCTCCCGGACCGGGCGGATCGGGATCATCGGCACGCCCGGGACGGTGGCGAGCGGCGCCTACCAGGCCGCGCTCCAGCGCCGCCGAGGGGACGCCGCAGTCCTCGCCCGCGCCTGTCCTCTCTTCGTCCCCCTCGCCGAGGAGGGCTGGACCGAGGGTGAGGTGGTGGAGACCATCGCCCGCAAGTACCTCGCGGACTTCGGCCCCTTCGGCATCGACACGCTGGTGCTGGGCTGCACGCACTACCCCATGCTCAAGCAGGCCATCGCCAACGTGCTGGGACCGGGCGTGCAGCTGGTCGACTCGGCGGAGACGACGGCCGAGGCGGTGGAGGACCTGCTGCGCTCGCAGGACCTGCTCGCTCCGGCCGGCTCCACGCCCCAGCGACGCTACTTCGTCACCGACCTGCCGGACCGCTTCGCGGAGATCGGCACCCGCTTCCTGGCGCACCCGGTCGAGCACGCCGAGCTGGTCGACATCCAGCTCTGACCTCGTTCGACTACAGTAGGGCCGATGGGGGACAAGGCGACGATACGCGATGCCCGCGAGCGGGCGCTCGCTGCGCTGTGCCAGGCCGAAGGCCGCTACGCCGAGCCGGTGGAGGCGCTCGAGGAGTCCTGGCGGTCCGAGCGCGTCCCGCCCGACCCTGCGGTGGCGGAGTTCGCCGAGGACCTCGTGGTGGGCGTCTGGTGGAACCGGCCGGAGCTCGACGCCAAGGTCGAGGCGGTGGGCGACGGGTGGAGCGTGGCCGGGCTCTCGCCCTTCGTGCGCAACCTGCTGCGCCTGGCGGCCTTCGAGATGGGCGACTACCCCGAAGCGCGGGACCTGGTCATTGCCGAGGCGGGCGCGCTCGCCCGGGGCACCGGTGACGAGCCCTCCGCAGGGTTCGTCGCTGGAGTGCTCGGGCGGCTGCCTCGGTCGATCGGCGCGGACGCCTCGAAGCTGAAGGGCCTGGGGCGCTCCATCACCGCCGGTTTCATCCAGTGCCTCGAGGCGGCGCAGCTCGAGACCACCTTGCCGCCGGAGGACCTGGAGCGGCTCTGCGGGGAGCTGAACCAGCTCTGGACGCTGGAGGGGCGCTTCGAGCTGCGGATGGAGGTCTTCCGCGAAGGGGTGCTCGTCAACCGTCGGCCGGTGCGCCTCGACCCGCTCTTCGGCGCTGGCCGCATCACCCTCGAGCTCAATCGCCACGGGCTCTCCGGCGTCTGCCTCGAGCGTCCGCTTCGGGACCCGGGCGAGTTGGAGACGCTCCTGGCCCTCCTCGGACCCGGTCAGCGCGCCGCCGACCCGAGGGATGGAAGGACCCGCGGCCCCTGGAAACTCTGGTTCCTGGAGTGAGCTAGACGGTGCGGGAGAAGGTGGACCTGTTCCCGCCCTTTCCGAGGTAGGCGTCGAAGACCATCGCGACGTTGCGCACGAAGAGGCGGCCCAGGGCCGTCAGCTCCACCTGCGTGCCCTGCAGCGAGACCAGCCCATCTGCCTGCAGCGGCTGGAGGCGGACGAGCTCGTCGGCGAAGTAACCGTCGCTCCCCAGGTCCACCCAGAAGTTGCACATCAGCTGGGTGATGACGCCGCGGCGCCGCTGGTCGTCCGCGGTGAGGCGCAGCCCGCGATCGGTCGCGAAGCGGCCTGCGTCGACGGCCGCGTAGTACTGCTTGAGCGGGTGGACGTTCTGGGCGAAGGCGCCCTGCACGTCGCTGATGCCGGTGGCGCCGAAGGCCACCGAGTCCTTCGCGGCGGTGACGGTGTAGCCCTGGAAGTTGCGGCCCAGCGCGCGCCGCTCCTGGGCGCGCGCGAGCTCGTCCTCGGGCAGCGCGAAGTGGTCCATCCCGATGGGGCGATAGCCCGCGCCGAGGAACGCCTCGTAGGCCTGGAGGAAGAGCCCCAGCTTGTCCATGCCCAGCGGCAGCCACGCGCGGTCGATCTTGCGCTGGTGCGGCTTCACCTCGGGCACGTAGGCGAAGGAGTAGACCGCCAGACGGTCCGGCCGGAGCGCGATGACCTGCTCCAGCGTCCGCCCCCAGCTCTCCCGGGTCTGGAAGGGCAGCCCGTAGATGAGGTCGAAGTTCACGCCCGAGAAGCCGAGGCCCCGCGCGAACTCGACCAGGGCGCCGGTGGTGTCGGCTGGCTGGATGCGGTTCACCGCCTGCTGGACCTTGGGGTCGAAGTCCTGCACCCCCATCGAGAGGCGGTTGAACCCCGGCTGGCGCAGGAGCGTGAGCTGGCTCCGGGTGGTGACCACCGGGTCGATCTCCACGGCCACCTCCGCGCCCGGTTCGAGCCGGAAGTGGTTGCCGAGCCCGGTCCACAGCCGCTGCAGCTGCGCCTCGTCGAGGAAGGTGGGCGTCCCTCCGCCCCAGTGGAGCTGCGCCAGCCGGTTGCGCGGCCCCAGGCGCTCGCGGGCGAGGTCCAGCTCGCGCAGCAGGTGGTCCAGGTACTCGTCCGCCCGCGACTGCTCGCGGGTGACCACCACGTTGCAGCCGCAGTAGGTGCACATCTCCCGGCAGAACGGCAGGTGCACGTAGGCAGCGAACGGCACGTCGGGCTGCTCACGCGCCCCCCGCTCCAGGTGCTCCGCGTACTGCTCGGGCCCGAAGTCCGGCTTCCACTCGGGGGCGGTCGGGTAGCTCGTGTAGCGCGGGGCAGAGACCTCGTAGCGGCGGACGAGCTCTTCCGAGGGCTTGGGGAC
>CAZAIE010000488.1:0-6004 GCA_964485035.1 uncultured Myxococcaceae bacterium
CCTGCTGAACGCCCCCAACGCCCTGGCCGCACGAGAGCTCACGGCGATGCGCGCCGCCGGAGACCCCATCGGCGAGCTCTTCCCCCTCTCCTTCCCCGGGCTCAAGACGCGCTTCGAGGAGCTGCTGGTCGACGAGGACGGGGGGCGGCTGCTCTCCCGGATGAGGGACTTCTTCGAGGCGAGGGACGCTGCGACCTTCGCCGCCCGCCACGGCATCCCCGAGAAGGCGATGGGGAAGCTGGAGGGCGCGCTCGCCGCCCGCTCCCAGACCAGGCTCGACCGCGGGGCCATCCGTCCCTTCGCCCGGTTCGCGGGCCCCAAGCACCGCTTCCGCATCCCGCGCTCCGCAGTGGCCTGGACCTACCTCGACCCGGCGCTCATCCCCCGGGGAGACCACCGGCTCCACGGCCCGTACGACCCCCACCTCGGGGCGCCGAAGCTGGTCTTCAACGCCCGGGAGGTTCCCCTGGTCGCGGCGGTCGTCGAGGGCCCCTCGTGCGTCCACGACTGGCGGCACTCTCGGTTCGCGCCCCTCTTCGCGCCCGCGCGCCTGATGGAGCAAGGTGTGGGGGCGGCCAAGCGCGGACCGCTGGGGGCCCCGGTGCTCAACCTCGCGCCGAGGTGGGCGGCGGCGGCCCAGCGCTTCCAGGACCCGTCGGACCTGCTCTTCTACCTCTGCGCGGTAGTGAACTCGGCGCTGGTCCAGGAGCGGTTCGCGCCTGCCGTCGGGGCCAGCGAGGAGCTCCCCATCCCCCGGCCCGAGGGCGCCGCCCTGCGCCTGGCCCAGAAGCTCGCCGAGGGCGCCCGCTCGGCCCCCTCCGGCAGCCTGCTGGACCCAACCCTCGAGCGGTTCGTCCGGACTCTCTACGGCCTATAGGGGGCGCTTGCCGAAAGCCCAGGATTGACGGAAAGATGCACCGTCTTCCGGCCCAGTTTCCGCTGCCTCGGGGAACCTTCCGGGACACACCCCCCCCTGACGGCGCCGGCCTGGGCGCCGCTGCCACGGAGAACTCCATGTACGACCTGAAGGTGCTCGCGGCCCTCTGTCTCGCCGCGTCCGTCGCCGCCTGCGGCGGGAACACCACCCCTGCCGACCCGCCGGATACCGGAACCGGCAAGCCCGACACCGGGACGACCTGCAAGACCCGCTGCGGCAGCGAGTGCTGCACGACCACCGAGGTCTGCAACCCCACCAACGACACCTGCTGTACCCCGGACTGCCAGGGCAAGCAGTGCGGCGACGACGGCTGCGGCGGGGAGTGCAACACCTGCAGCGGCGGGACCGTCTGCAACGCCTCCTTCCAGTGCGTGGCCGCCTGCCCGGTAGGCAAGTGCACGGGCGACCGTCCCGTCTGCAACCCCGCGAACGGCGCCTGCGAGTGCACCACCAACTCCTGCACCGGGGGCCAGGTCTGCAACGCCAGCAAGGTCTGCGTGAGCAACCTCTGTGCCGGGAAGACCTGCTCCACCGAGACCCCGTGCAACCCCGCCAACGGGCAGTGCGAGTGCACCACCGCGCCCAACTCCTGCACCGGCGGGAAGACCTGCGACGCGGCGACCAAGACCTGCAAGCAGGACCTCTGCGCCCAGACCCTCTGCACCATCCAGGGCGAGACCTGCGACACCGCGGACGGGAAGTGCCACTGCAACACCGCGGCGCCCGCCTGCGCCTCGGGCTGGACCTGCAACCCCACCGACCGCAAGTGCTACCCCGCGACCGACCCCTGCGCGGGCAAGGCCTGCAACACGGACCCGACGCTGCCCCTCTGCGACAAGCAGACCGGGAGCTGCGTGTGCACCGCCTCGCCCGACAGCTGCAGCACGGGAAAGAAGTGCCAGAACGGCGCCTGCGTGCAGGACCTCTGCCCGGTGGGCAAGTGCAGCGGCCAGACCCCGTACTGCAACCCGGCCAGCGGCGCCTGCGAGTGCACCGGGACGTCCTGTGGCAGCCTCACCTGTGACGCCGGGACCAAGACCTGCGTCGCGACCAACCTCTGCGCCGGGAAGACCTGCTCCGCCGAGACCCCGTGCAACTCCGCCAATGGCCTGTGCGAGTGCACCACGGCCTCCTGCGCCGCGGTGGGCAAGACCTGCAACGCCAGCACCAAGGTGTGCGACGCCGGCAACCTCTGCGCGGGGAAGACCTGCGGCGCGGAGACGCCCTGCAACCCCGCGAACGGCCTGTGCGAGTGCACCTCGGCCTCCTGCGCCGCGGTGGGCAAGACCTGCAACGCCGTCACCAAGACCTGCGTTCCTGGAGGGACGGACCCCTTGGTCGAGGGCTGCACGCCCCCGGCGAAGCAATACACGAGCCTCGCGAGCGCAGCGGACTGGTGCATCGCCAAGGCCAAGGTCTTCTGCGACCGCATGGCCCGGTGCTGCCTGCTCGCCCCGACGCAGTACCCCACCTGCCTCGCGTACGAAGTGAAGCAGTGCAACGAGAACGACCTGACCGCCCGGCTCACCGCGAACGTGCTGGGCATGGACGTCGCCAAGGCCAGGGCCTGCCTCGACGCCGAGTCCGCCCGGCAGACCTGCAGCAGCAGCGACTTCTGCACCGAGGGGAGCTTCCTCAGCGCCAAGGCCATGGTCGGCGGCACCTGCCTCGGCCAGGTCCCCGACAGCTCCGTCCCCGACTGCCTGGGCAGCTTCTGCGCCCGCACCTACGGGACCTGTGGCGGCGTCTGCAAGGCGTACGGCAGCATCGGCGCGACCTGCGACACCAGCCTGAACAAGTGCAACCCCGCCAACACCTGGTGCGACACCGCCCAGTCGCTCTGCGTGGCGACCTACCCGGCAGGGACCGCGTGCGTCGGGAACTACCAGTGCGGACTGGGGAGCTACTGCTCGGGGGTCTGCAAGACCTATCTCCCGGTGGGCTCGAGTTGCAGCGCGACCGAGAAGTGCCTGCTCCCCGGCGTGTGCATCATCCCCGACGGGATGACCGCCGGCACCTGCATGGTCCCCGGCACCGTTCCCGAGGGCGGGACCTGCCGCAAGGGCATGAAGGACGACTGCGTGGAGGGGATGTTCTGCCTCAACAAGACCACCGCGGGCGTCTGCACCAGGCTCCGCACGGACGGCGCCGCGTGCACCCAGCAGTACGAGTGCGGCCCCGCCTCGGGCTGCGTCTCGGGCTTCTGCACCCCGAAGCAGGGCGTGGGCGGAGCGTGCATCTCTGCGCCAGGCGTCGACTACGGCTGCAAGTTCGGGCTGTACTGCCTGAACAACGTCTGCGTCCCCCTCAGCGACGCGAACGGCGCCTGCACCGACGACACCGACTGCCTGCGCAACCTGGGCTGCGTCACCGGAAAGTGCACCCAGCTCACCACGGGCCAGGCCTGCACCAACAGCGCCCAGTGCGTCGGCTCGGGCGCGTACTGCCCGAAGAGCGGCGGGATGTGCACCGTCGCCGTCACCGCGGGCGGGAGCTGCACCGAGACCGCCGAGTGCGCTGGCGGCGAGTGTGAGACCAACGCCGGCCTGAAGAAGTGCCGCGGGGCCTGCAGCTACTAGTAGCCAACCGCGACCGTAACGATTCGTCCGGGAGGGCCATCCGCGAGGGTGGCCCTCCTGTCGTTCTGGGAGCAACCGCGCCCGGCGCCGCCGCCCCGTCCGCTACACGTAGCCCCAGCGCCGCCGCAGCATCCAGTCCGCTCCAACCGCCAGGGCGAGCAGCACCAGCAGCCAGGCGCGATCCCAGATCGGCACGTCCTTGCGACGCCCGACCTCCACCGTCTCGGGGTCGACCAGCGGGACCTCGGGCCAGCTGCGCGGCGACTCCACGAAGACCCCGCCGGTTTGCGCCGCCAGTTCCTTCAACAGCCCGGGGCGGGGGGTCGCCTCGGACAGCTCCGGGCCGACGGCGCGCACGGCGACCGCATCCTCGCCCTGGCCCAGCACCTGCGCCGCGCCGCTCCCCTCGATGCTCGCCTTCGCGAGCAGCTTGTACGGTCCCGGCCGGGGCGGCATCACCTCGATGCGCGCCGACCCGTCGGCCCCCGTCGTCGCCCGCTGCCGCGCCGCGGAGCGCCCGTCGTCGGCGTGGATCAGCTCGAGCTCGACCTGCGCGCCGGACGCCGGGCCGTAGTCGGGGAGCCGCGCCGTCACCACCACCGCGATGGGCTCCCCGGGCTCGACCCCCACCTTCTCCGCCGCCACCCGCACCGGGGTGAGGTCCGGGTCGCGCACCAGCCAGCGGATGGCGTTGGTCCAGAGCCGGTCGTAGACCCGGGCGTTGCTGCCCGCGCCCGCGGCGCCGAACGCCCAGGCCCAGGTGGCGTCGGTGCACACCGCCATGCTCCGCCCACGCCCGTACTCGCCCAGCGCCACCACCGGGACGTTCCGGCCGTCCTGGGTGAGGAACGGGTGCTCCAGCAGCACCCGCGCGTCCGCGCGCGCCCGGGTCACGTTCAGTCCGTCGAGGGGCGGCAGCTCCGCCCAGGCCTTCTCCACCCCGTCGCTCGAGGCCGCCACCGCGGCCACCGGATGCCGCCGGCCCTCGGCGGTGAGCCGGGCCACGAAGGGGTCGAGGCTGGGGGCCGCGCCGGTGGGCTCGACCGGCAGGACCTCCTGCAGCGCGGTCCGCTCGTAGCCTCCCTCACCGAAGCTGTTCTCGCCCCCGACCATCACCAGCGCGCCGCCATCGCGCACGTAGTCCCGCATCCCCTGGATGTACGCCGCCATCTCCGGGTACGACCGGTCGTTCCAGGCGAAGTTCTGCAGCACCACCAGGTCGAAGGTCTTGAGCTGGTCGTGGAAGATCTCCTGGACCGGGAAGGGGATGAGCGAGAGCTCGTTGTCCCCGGCGTGGACGTTGTCGGTCCCGCTGCGCAGGATGTAGAAGCTGATGAGGTCGACGTTCGGGTCCTGCTTGAGCAGCCCGCGCAGGAAGCGGACGTCCCAGCTCGGGTGCCCCACCACCATCAGCACCCGCACCCGGTCGCGGATCACCTTCAGCGAGAACGAGCGGGTGTTGTTGGACGGCACCGCCTCGCCCTCGAGGACCGGGGTCTCCACGGTGTAGACGAACTGGCCGGTCTGGTCGGGGGCGAAGGAGAAGGTCACCGGGAAGCTCCCGTCGCCGGTCACCGGGACCGCGCGCGTCGCCACCACCCGCCCCTCGCGCCGGAGCGAGACCTGCACCTCGGAGGCGTCGAACCCGTGGACGCCCACGGTGGCCACCACCTCGATGGTGTTGCGCACGAAGGCGAAGTCGTCGACCTTCACCTTCTCGATGGAGACGTCGCGCAGGCCGCCCGCGCCGAACCCGAACGTCGAGACGGGCACGCCCAGGTCCTCGAGCATCGCCTTGGCCTTGGGGGTGAGCCCCTCGGCGAGCTCGACGTTGTCGGCGCCGTCGCTGAGCACCACCATCCCCGAGAGCTTGCGCCCGGCGCTGCCCCCGCCCCCGGCGGCCGCTGCGCGGAGGGCCCCGGCGAGGTCGGTGGCGCCGCCCTGGGGCGCGAACTCCCCGAGCCGCGGCGCCTCGAGCCCCTGCAGGTCGCGGTCGAAGGCGTAGAGCTCGATGGAGAAGCGGCTGGAGAGCGCCTCGAACTCCCGGGAGGCCCCCTGCAGCAGGCTCCGCGCCGCCTCCGCCCGCGTCGGGCCGCCGGGGGACATCGGGAAACCCATCGACGCCGACCGGTCCACGAGGACCGCCACGCGGTTCTTCACCCGGGTGGTCTGCATCAGCCGCTGGCCCGGCTCGAGCAGGAGGGCGAGCAGAGCCAGGCCGCCCAGCACGCGCAGGCCGAGGAGCACGAAGCGCCGCCCCCGGCGCGTGTCGCGGCGCAGCGCGTGGAGCGAGGCCCAGGCAGCGAGCCCGATGCCGGCGGCGAAGAGCGCCAGGGCCCAGGGCGGGAACGGCGAGAGGCTGACCAGCCTCCACTCGTTGTAGACGGTCGGGTCCAAGGCGTCAGCGGCGCCGCTTCATGATGAAGGACAGGTGCACCGCGTCCTCCTTGTAGTCGAGGCAGAGCGCGTAGAAGGCGAGGTTCACCCC
>CAZAIE010000489.1:0-5998 GCA_964485035.1 uncultured Myxococcaceae bacterium
GGGCTGGTGAGCCCGCCGTGGGAGTGCTTCCACCAGGCTCTCGCCGCCTTCGCCGAGCACTGCCGGAGCAACTGACCTCTCGAACCGAAGCGATCCGATCAACCCGAAGGAGACACGCATGCTGCCGATCGAACTGTCCATTCCGCTGGGCCAGGGCACCCCCGCCTGGCCGACCTACGAGCCGCTGCAGGTGAAGTACTTCAAGCGCCTCGCGCCCAACGGCGCCAACGGCCAGCTGCTCACCCACTCCAACCACGTGGGCACGCACCTCGACGGCGAGATCCACTTCTACACGCCGGGCAAGGACATCGCGTCGCTGTCGCTCGACTTCCTGATGCACGAGGGCGCCATCGTCGACCTCTCGGACGCGGCGGGCGACTACGACGTCTACACCTCGAAGATGATCGAGGACCGCGTGGAGGTGAAGGAGGGCGACATCCTCATCATCCACACCGGCTACCACCACTACGGCTGGGACCAGCCGACGGCCGACGAGATCCGCTACATGGTGAAGCACCCCGGGCCCGACCGGGAGTTCGCCGCCTGGGCGCGCAAGAAGAAGCTCCGGTGGATCGGCGTGGACTGCGGCAGCGCGGACCACCCCTTCAACACCGCCATCCGCGGGTGGATGCCCCGGCAGCTCAAGGAGGCGCAGGCCCACTTCCGCAAGAAGTACGGGATGGAGCTCGAGGAGTTCTACGACGACTCGAAGTACCAGCTCATGCACATCGAGCTGTTCAACCACGGCATCATCCACGCCGAGTGCATGGGCGGGGACATCGACCTGCTCCTGAACCAGCGCGCGGTCATCGGCTGCTTCCCCTGGCGCTTCGTCGAGGGCGAGAGCTGCATCGCCCGCATCGTGGCCTTCGTGGACGAGAAGCGGCACGCCGACCTGATGGCCAAGAAGAAGAAGGCCAAGCTCACCAAGTTCGGCGACATCGCGGGCGCGAAGAACCCGTGGCTGCACGACGCGGCCCACAAGAAGTCCAAGAAGTAGACGAGTCCCTGCGAGTCTCTGGCGGCCGCGGCGCCCAGGCGTCGCGGCCGCTTCGTTGCTGGGCGACGCTTGGGGCTACGCCAGCTCCCAGTAGGCGACGCGCCCGGTGCGCGCCTCGACCTTGGCCCAGAACCAGCGCCGGCCGTGGAGGACGGTGAAGCCCACCAGCCGCTTGCGCCGGTGCGGCGCCAGCGCCTCGAACCTGCGCGCGAGCACGCGCCGCCACTTCCCCTCCGGGCACTCGGCGATCTGCGCCTCGAGGAAGTCGAGGTACTCGCCCGCGAGCACCGTGGAGTCCACCCGCACCGCCTCGGGCGGGAGCCGGCCCCAGGGAGTGGCCAGGACGCGGCGAAGGCCGTCCCCCACCGCCGCCTCCCTCGTGGCGCGCCGCACCGCGTTCCAGCACTCGCTCACGGTCTTCACGGTCCCTCCTCGCCGCATGGCGCGGCAGCCATCGACCTCGGGATCAGAGCGGCCGGAACGGCGCCAGCCGCAGCAACACCGGGATGGCCCGGCCCTCGGTGACCAGGCCCATGTGGTCGTACTGCGAGCGGACGTAGAGCACCTTTGCCTCGCGCTCCCTGCGACGGAACCCGGCTGGGGCCGGGGGGATGCCGTCGCGCACCAGGGCCTCGGGGAAGTTGAGCAGGAAGGCCTCGGTCCGCTCCATGGTCTCGAACCCCACCACCACCATCCGCCGGCCCGAGGGCGGCCTGGGGTCGGCCTTGAGCCAGGCCAGGAAGTCGGCCTCGTTGTTGTAGAGCCCGTCGAGGAGGATCACCTGCTCCACCCTCGGGTGCGCGAGCCAGCCGAGGATGGTGCGGAAGCCGCCGCTGTGGCCCATGAGCGAGAGCGGCCCCGCGGGCACCGGCTGGCGGGTCATGGACCCGACCGCCTGCAGCAGCGCCGCCACGTCGTCCCAGCGGACCTTCTCCAGGTTGTGGACCGGCGCCTCCGGGACCACGAACAGGGCGTTGCGCCGCGACTGGCGGAACTGCTCCGCGAGCCCGTGCAGACCCCAGGCCTCGTCGGCGTTGGTGTAGTAGCCGTGCAGGTAGACCAGCACCCCGGCGGTCTTGAGGTCGAACCCCGCGGGCCGGAAGACGTGGACCGGCCCGCGCTCGGTGGTCAGCCGCCAGTGCGTCCCGCCCGCCGTCGCCTCCTGGCCGACGTTGGGCTCGGCCGGGGCCGCGCTCGGGGACACCACCGCCGACACCGCCGCCGCAGTGCCGTCGGCCGGGGTCGCGAGCAGCAGTGCGGCGAGGAGCGGAAGCATCGCGGCTCAGGGGGCGGGCGCGGGCGCCGCCTGCTTGCGGGCGACGAAGAGGTGGGCCCCGGCGCCGCCGCCGTCGATGTAGCCGTAGCGAAAGGGGAGCTTGCGCGCCGGCTGCGCCTTCCACAGCTCGCGGAACGCCTTGTTGTAGTCCTTGTTCGCGCCCAGGAACGACTGCGTGAAGCCGCCGTAGGTCTCCAGGGAGAAGCCCGCGGGCTGGAGGAACTTCGGGGGGATGCCGGTGCTGTCCGAGATCATGAAGTCCATGTGCGCGAGCAGGTAGTCGCGGATCCAGGAGAAGTCGTTGCGCCAGAGCAGGTAGCTCGCCGCCTTGGTCATGGCGGAGATGCGGCCCTTGGCCTCGAGGTGGGCCTTCACCCCGGGCGTCCTGGCGAGCCCCTCGTCGTCGAGGTTCGCCGCGAAGTGCCGGTGCACCCGCACCGGGGCGTCGGGCCCCGCCCCGACCGCCTTGAAGGCCAGCTCGCAGTGGGAGAAGGCGACAGAGAGGTCCGGCGACTCCCACTTGCCCCGCAGCGTCTTCGCCCGCTTCTTGTCCAGCCCGTCGATCTCCTCCTCCGAGAGGTAGTGCAGGCGCCCGTCCGTCTCGACTGTGAAGAACCGCAGGGAGACCGGCTCGTAGCCGTGCAGCGCGAGCGCGACGAGGAAGAAGCCGATCTCGCCGGGGATGTCGCTCCCCTGCCCCTTCTGCAGGTTGTCGGTGGTGCTGTTGTCCTTCATCAGCAAGCCCCAGATGGTCGAGCGGAACTGCCGCAGGCTCTCCTGGAGGCGGGGCTTCTTGATGTGCTCGAGCCGCCTCGGGTCCCCGGCGTGCTCCAGCGACAGGGTGGTCACCTCCATCGCATCTGGGTAGGTGGTCAGCGCCGAGATGAGGTCGCCGCCGCCGAAGGGGTAGACCACGGTGGTGGGCAGTCCCGCCGGCCGCAGCCCGGCGATGAACTCCTTCGCCTCGCCGATCCACTTGCGCTTGTACTCCTCCTGCTTGGGCGCCATGGCCTTGCAGTGCTCCCCGACCAACTGGGCGTCCAGGTGTGCGGGAAGCGGGTCGTTGCCCGCGCAGGCGGCGACCCGGTAGAGCAGCCTCGCCTCGGCGACGAAGTCCTTGCCCACGGACGGCTCGGCGGCGAGCGCGGGAAAGGCCAAGAGCAGCAGCACCACAGAGAGCCAGCTCAGTCGGGACGGGGTCATGGGCACACGGGGCAAAGGGGTGGACGGCGCGCAGTCTACCGACCCGAAAGGCCCCGGCAAGCCGCCCGCCGGCGGACCTCGCAACCCCTGCACAGTCGCGTTGCCCTCGCCGCGCGCGCTCGCCTATAGTCGCGTCCCATCTTTCGGCGGTGGGACCGCAACGACCCCCAGCAAGAACGGAAACCGACCCATGACCAAGAGCCTCGACGTCCTCCTCCTCCTCGCCTTCCCTGCGTCCGGCAAGTCCGAGGTCCGCAAGTACCTGGCGAGCCTGACCCCCGAGCAGTGCCGCGACGACTTCCACATGGGGCCGACCGCGCAGCTCGACGACTACCCCTACGTGCACCTGATGCGCACCATCGCCCAGACCCTGAAGGCGATGAACGAGGACGGCATCTTCTTCGACGCCGACAGCGAGCCGATGAAGGAGCCCAAGGACTGGGGCACGCTCATCGAGCTGGTCAACGAGGACTTCCACGACCTGGTCACCAAGACCCTCGTCGCCCCGAAGGCTCCGGCCCAGTGGATGCTCGACCGCTTCGACGCGGCCCGCACCAAGGTGGGCGCGAAGCCCGCGTTCGCGCCGATGAATCCCGAGGTGAAGGCCAAGCTCCTCGCGGCCATCGGGCCGGAGTGCGACAAGCTGGTGAAGGGCAAGAACGAGGGCATCCCCGAGACCCTCGAGGGCAAGACCGTGGTCATCGAGTTCGCCCGCGGCGGACCGGACGGCTCGAAGATGCCGCTGCCCGCGCCGTACGGCTACCAGCACGCGCTCTCGCTGCTCTCCGACGAGCTGCTCTCCCGCTCCAGCATCCTCTACGTCTGGGTCACCCCCGAGGAGTCGCGCCGCAAGAACATCGAGCGCTCGAACCCGGCGAAGACCGGCGCCAACCTGCACCTGTCGCTCAACCACAGCGTGCCGCTCAAGGTGATGATGAACGAGTACGGGTGCGACGACATGGAGCACCTCATCAACACCTCCGGCAAGCCCGACGCGGTGAAGGTCCAGGCCCACGGCAAGACCTACTTCCTGCCCGTCGCCCGCTTCGACAACCGCAAGGACAAGACCACCTTCGTCCGCGAGCCGAAGGAGTCCTGGGCCACGGAGGACGTGAAGGCCCTGCACGGCGGGCTCGCCGAGGCCTTCTCGCGGCTGGTGAAGGCGTAGCCTCCGACAGGCAGTGAGGAGCATCGAGCCCCTCCTCCTGGAGGGGCTCTCTCTTTTCCGGCCCGATGTTTCCTTTGATTTCGGACAGATACAGCGAGAGGATGACGCGGTGAGCACCTCGACCAAACAAGACACGTACCCCAGCATCTGGTGGTTCGCCTTCGGTTACTTCGCCTGCTACGCGCCCTACAGCGCCCTGACGAAGTACCTCTCGAAGTACAAGGGCATCTCCGGGAACGAGCTGTTGCCGCTCACCGCGTTCGCGTCGCTGTGCGGCATGTTCATCTTCATCAGCGCCATGGGCTGGTGGAAGCACGCGACCCACAAGACCGTGTTCGGGCGCAGCATCCCGGTCCCCGGCATCTGGACCTTCCTCTCCGGCATCGCCACCGCGGCGGTCATCCCCACCACCACGCTCGCCTACACCTTCGGCGGCGTGTCCATCGTCTTCATGATGCTGCTCATGCGTGGCGGCGTGCTGATCATCGCTCCCATCACCGACTTCTTCTCGGGCCGCAAGGTGAAGTGGTACTCGTGGATCGCGCTGGTGCTCTCCATCGCCTCGCTGCTCTCGGCCTTCTTCGTGGGCAAGGTGAGCTACGACATCACCATCCCGGCCATCATCAACCTCGTCATCTACCTCTTCGCCTACTTCATCCGCCTGCGCTTCATGAGCCGGCTGGCGAAGTCGGACGACGAGAACGCCCGCACCCGCTACTTCGTGGAAGAGCAGATGGTGGCCACCCCGTTCCTGGTGCTGACGCTGGGCGTGATGGCGCTCTTCGGCATCGGCCAGATGGGCCGCGAGCTGGCGCACGGGTTCGCCAACCCGCTGCTCGGCAGCGGCGCCTGGACCCTGGGGATCGTCCTGGTCGCGGTGCTCATCGGCACCCTGTCCCAGGGCACGGGCATCTTCGGGGGGCTCATCCTGCTCGACAAGCGCGAGAACACCTTCTGCGTCCCGGTGAACCGCGTCTCCAGCCTGCTCGCCGGGATGGTCGCGAGCTACGGCCTCTGGCTCTTCGTGGGTGCGCAGATGCCCAAGTCCAACGAGCTGGTCGGGACGGGCATCCTCGTCGCGGCCATCGGCGTGCTGTCGATCGGCCCGATGATCGACAAGGCGCGAGCCAGGGCCAAGGCGCTCGCCGCGGCCCCGGCCGGCACCGAACCCAAGAGCGCCTCCTAGGCGAGCGGCGGCTTTCCGGCCCCAGGTGGCCCTGGTAGCGTGCGCGCATGACCGAGCCCGCCGGCGAGGTTCCCGCTTCCCCCCCCGCGCCGGAGCCGGCGCTGGCTGACGGCCCTTCCCAGGAGCCGCCCTTCGAAGAGCCGGCTCCCACGCCTGCCCCAGCGC
>CAZAIE010000490.1:0-5976 GCA_964485035.1 uncultured Myxococcaceae bacterium
CTCCCAACCTCCGCTGGGCCGCTTCACGTGGACGAAGTCGGCCTGGGTGTACCGCTCGGCCTCGATGTCGGCGCGCCACTTCGCCAGCTCCTCCGCCGTCGGGTCGCGGACCGGGAACGACGACGTGGACTCGAAGACGTCGGCGCGATCGGTGTCGCTCAGATCCAGCGACTCCGGGGCGTCGAGCGGGACGAGGTCCCGGACGGTCGCCAGAGCCGGCGCACCCTTGCGCGGACGCCACGCGCGGTCGCGCAGGACCGGCGGAAGCGACTCGGAGGCCAGCACCGGACCCGCGCCGTCGACCTTGCGCGAGAGCAGGCGTCCCGCGGCCGCGGCGGCCTTGGTCTTGCCCGCGGCGAGCGTCGCCAGCGCCTCGCGCTGCTCGGGGGCGTCCTGGAAGTAGGCCGCGACGACGGGGCCCAGGACAGAGTGGCCGAAGTAGCGCGCCAGGAGCGCCGAGGCCGCCGGGGACCGGTAGCAGGTCACCGCCTCGGCGATCGCCCGCGGGGGCGTCTTCAGCAACGGGCCGTACTTCGGCTTCGTGAGCAGGCTCTCGAGCGCCCGCTCGAACAACGGCAGCGCGGTCGCCTCGGGCAGGACGCTCGCCACCTCCAGCGCCCAGTTCGAGAGCGTGTGCGCGGAGTTGGGCAGAGCGACAAAGGCGGCGATCGCCTCCGGGTCGCTGCAGGCGCCCAGCAGCAGCCCGAACCAGTCCAGGTGGCGGCTCGTCTCCGAGTCGGCGGTGAAGGCGCGCAGATCCTCGGCGCCCCACGGCTCGTCGGGGAACGCATAGTCGAGCCAGGCGCGTGGACACGGGGCGAGCCGCTTGCGCCAGCCCGCGGCGCTCTCCCTCGCCGCGGCGTAGGCCTCGTCCCCGGCGGCGCACACCAGCGAGCGGAGCACGAGGCAGGGGTTGGCCCAGGTCCGCCAGTGGCGCTTGCGGTGGGCCACCACGAAGACCGCGTTCAGGTAGCCACCCTCGGCGTCCAGCTCGAACTCGGACGCCCGCCCGGTGACCGCCACTGCGTCCGCGAGCCCGCGCGCCGCCGCCACTGCCGGGAGCAGCTCCACCCGGCCGTCCGCTTGCGCCAGCATCACCATCGCCACGGCGACGACGTCGACCGAAGGTGCTGATGCGAGCGTCTCCAGCGACGGCGCGAGCAGCAGGGCGTGGGCGTTGCGGCGCATCTCAGCGAGCTCGGGCTCCCGTGCGGTCGCGAGCCCCTTCTCGAAGACGGCCGCTTTGACCTGGTAGCGCTTCGCCGCCTCGGCGAGGCTCCGCGCGAGCTGCTTGGCGTTGGGGACGGTCGCAGACCCGGGGCGAGAACGCCGGGGGAGGAGCCGAGCGGCGAGGGTGGGCGTGGGCTGGAAGGGCAAGGCGACCTCGGGGTTCAAGTGGAGCAGGCGGGCGGATCTTTCACGGACGGGTTCGGGGGCTCAAGCAAGGCGCCAACCTCGCCGGAGGCGGGGCGGTGGGCATGGTCCTCTCCCTCGACCTGAAGGACTCGTCACTGACTTCGAGAGCGCGCACGAATCGATTGCCCATGAGGCTTTTCGGTACGTCGCGACACCTCTCGGGGTACGGAGCATGAACCGCTTCAGGACTGTCGCCCCATCTGACGTAGGCGCCGCACCAGATGCTGGCTCCCCACCCGTGAGGTGCGGAGCCCACTGCCCTGGGGCGACACGCTCCAGGGAATCTGGGGTTCCAACCCGGACCGATCCTCAGTCAGTGCACGAACCCGCCCAGCGCGGCCTGTGCGAACGTCGAGGCCTGGCTCGCCCGCACCGCGGACTGCGAGAAGACCTGGAACGCCTTGCGGATCTCGCTGGCCGTCGCCCCGGGCGTGAGGATCCACCGGTCCTCGATGCCCATCTCCCGGAAGATCTGCCGGAAGTCGGTGCTCCCGTCCGACAGCCCCATCGCGGCCACGATGTGGCACTCCGCCTTCTGCATGTCCCGCACCAGCCTGGCCACGTCGGCCGCGCTGGCGCGCGTCGAGTGCACGTCCGCGCCGTCGGTGATGAGCAGCGTCACCGACCGCGCCGCCACGCCGTTCGCCGCGAACTCCTGCGTCTTCGCCAGCACCGACCCCAGGAGCACCACGGCCTGGTCGTAGAGCGGTGTTCCCTGGTCCGCGCGGTAGTTCTTCGAGTCCATCCCCAGCGCCTGGTCCAGCGGCCGGTACGGGTACAGCACCTTGCCGTTCAGGTACCGGGTGTGCGCCAGCACGCAGTCGCGCTGCTTCGACTTGCCCAGCGCTTCGAGCACCAGGTTGTGGCCCTCGCAGACCACGCGCTGGTTCCCTGCGCTGGCGATGGAGCCCGAGTCGTCGGGCATCATCGTCAGCAGCAGCACCTCGGAGGCGGCGACGTCGTCCACCGAGATGCCCAGCCCAGCCTGGATCTGCGCGCCCAGGTCCACCGCGGTGAGGGTCTGCAGCGACTCGGGCGAGAGCACTCCCTCGTCCTTGGCCTGCGCGAAGAGATCGTTCACGTCCGGTGCGGGGGCGCCCAGCTTGTTCGGCTTCGAGCTCATGGTCGGCTCCTCTCGTGCGACGAAGGGTTAGAGGTGGATCTCGGGCCAGGTGTGGACGGGCTGCGTGGACTCGACGACGTGCATCCCTGCGCCCGCGAAGCGCGCCAGCGCGGCCTCGGCCTGCGGGGTGAAGTCGGCGACGAACCCGCCCTTCCCGTCGGGGATGGCCACCGCCGACATGCAGTCCTTGAGGATGTAGACCTTGCGCGCCAGCGTCGGGTCCTGCGCGAGGATCTCGTCGAGCAGGTCGTCGATGCTGCTCTTCACGCAGTGGCTCGCGGCCTGCCCGGCGATGATCACCGCGTCGGCGGTGAGCAGGGTCTTCAGGAAGGCGGCGTTGCGCTGCGCGAGGGGGGCGCCGTCGTGGCGGGTGAGCACCTCCGGCCGCAGCACCGAGTAGTTCTCGGTGAGCGCGTTGCCACCCTTCACCTCCACCCAGCTCTGCGCGCCGCGGGCGAAGGAGTGGAAGAGCCGCGCCTCCTGCACCAGGCCCACCAGCGCGTGGCCGTCGCTCCCCAGCAGGCAGTGCGGGGGCCAGAGGTAGAGCTGGTACTTCCCCGCCTTCTCCAGCTCGGTGCAGTAGTGGCGCACCTGCTTGAGCAGCCAGGGGTAGTTGCCGTTGCACAGCCAGCCGGCCACCGAGGGGTTGGGCTTCACCTCGCCCCGGTCGATCTGCTCGGTGGTGATGACGCGGTACGGCGCGAGCGGCTGGTCGGCCTGGTCCACCCAGAAGCTGGGGAAGAAGACCTGGAAGGCGAAGTGGGTGTCGAGCGTGGTGGTGACGTTCGTGAGGACGTCGAGGTTCTCGTACACGAACCGCGCGATGCGCTGGCTGTCCTCGATGGCCCCGCGGCCGCTACGCCCCCCCACGTAGAGCGAGCCCTCGGGGAAGCAGAAGTCCTTCTGCACGTCGATGAGCAACAGGTGCAGGTTCTTGTTGTCGCTCGCCGCGGGCGTGAGGTGCTGCGCCTTCCGCCACTGCACGGCGTCGGCGAAGAGGCGCTGCGAGTCGGGGGCGTAGCCGAAGCGCTCGGCGTGGCGCGGGTCGAAGTGCGGCGGGAGCGGCAGGGGCTTGCGGGTGGTCATGACGTCCTTCCTTTCCACGGACTGCGTTCACGGCATCTGCAACAGCGACACGCTCCGGGCCTGGACGACGTACAGGCCCTGCCGGCCGACCAGCAACCGGTCATCGGAGCTCACGAAGGGTTCGGTGTCGAGGAACTCCCGGGTGACGGCGAGGCCCTTGCCCTGGACCTCCACGCGCACGAGCCCGGCGTCGGTCGCGGCGAGCAGCACCCCGCCCACCGCGCACGCCCCGCCGAGCGTCCCGAGCCAGCTCGCGTCGCCCGCGGGGGCCTCGGCCACGGCCTCGACGGCGCCGGTGCGCGAGACGACCACGCAGAGGTGCCGGGTCCGGCCGTTGCTCGCGAGCCTGAGGCGCAGCCACGCGCGGCGGTCGTCGAGGGTCGCGGTCGCGTCGAGGAGCTCGCCGGTCAGCTGCGGCAGTCGGACCTGGTCGTTGAGCCCGCCGCGATCGTTCTCGAAGACGAAGCCGACCGAGAGGTTGCCCGCGCGGTACAGGCCGATGCCGAACGCCGGGCCGACGAAGAAGCGGGTCTGTCCCGAGAGGACCTCGCCCACGCGCTGTGGCGCCGCGGTCCCGAGCTGCACGTCGCCTTCGCGCAGGAGCTGGCCGTCGTGCGTCCAGAAGAGCCGGCGGCCGTCGGTCGCGAAGCGGTCGGCGAGCACGCGCACCGGAGACGTCCCCGGCCGCACGATTCCCAGCTCGCCGGTGCGTCCGACCAGCGTGTCGCGCCCGCGCAGCTCGAAGCGCAGCCGCGGATCCAGCTCGCCGCGCAGCACGACCGATCCGTCCTCGCGCCGGTACGCGCCCTGCTCGTGGAAGAGCCACGCGGGCTCGCGGTCCACCCGCGCCGCGAGGATCACCCCGCGGGTCTCGAAGACGTGGTGGCAGCACACCCCGCCGCGCACGCGGGTCGCGGTCTGGACGCTGGCCGTCGCGGAAGGTCGGCAGGTCGGACAGGCCGCGCGCGCGTGTTCGATCCCACAGCTCGCACAGCGCTCGAACCGGAGCCCTTCGACGAGCGGGAGCGGGAAGGCGCCGCGCTGGTCGTGCTCGAAGATCGCGCTGAGCCGCGCGAGGAGATCGTCCGGCAGCGTCTTCGGGCTCGCCGCGGGCTTGGGGTACTGCACCTCGGGGTGGAACACGGTGATGCGGTGGAGCGGGCGCGCGGCCTGGGCCACCCGTCGCGACGGATCCTTCGGGCGGTGGATGCCGCCGTACGGCCCGACGAAGAGCAGCGACTGCATCAAGAGCACGGCGAACGCGTACCAGTCCGAGTCGACGACGTGCGGCCGCGCCTGGACGGGCCCCGACTGCCCCGCGTCGCAGAGCAGCGGGTCCACGAAGCGGTCGGTGAAGACCGGGCAGAGGAAGCCCGCGTACTGGAAGCTGTCGGCGTCGATGAGCCAGGGCTCTGCGCCGGTGAGCAGCACGTTGCGATCGTTGAAGTCCCCGAGCACGACGCCCTGGCGGTGCAGCCCCTCGACCGCGGACCAGAGCCGGGTGAAGGCGTGTACCACCTGGCCGCCGGTGAAGCCGGCGCGGCGGAACGCGGGGTCGGCGAGGCGGAAGAGCGGCTCGGCCGGCGACACCCTGCGCATCGCGTAGCCGACGATGCGCCCCGCGCCCTTCTGCTCGAGCGCCAGCTCCTCGGGACCGACCACCGACGGGGGCAGGCCCTTGGGGAAGGCGGGGAGCTTGCGCTGGTGTTCGTCGAGGCGGGCGGCGGCGCCCTGTTGCTCTGCAGGCAGCCCCTGGTAGTCGGGGTGGTCGGGGGCCTTGAAGAGCTTGAGCACGCGGCCGTCCGCGAGGTCGAACACGTCCGCCTCGCCGCCCTTGCCGATGGCCGCGCCGGGCTTCACCGAGATCCGCTTCCCCGCGAGCCAGACGTTCACGACGCGCCCCCTTCCGGAGCGCGGCGGGCGACGATCACCGTCGCGTCGTCGTCGAAGCCGCGCGCGTGGGCCTGCTGCCACACCAGCCGTCGCGCCATGTCCGGGTTGAGGAGCACGCGCGGGTCGGTGGTGAGAGGGGCGAAGTCGAGCGCGGCCGCGCCGTCGGTCGCGGCCACGATGCTCCCGAGCCGGTGCACGTCGAGCGGCCGGAGTTCGATGGCCGGGGTGGGGAGGCCGCCGAGCAGCGCGTAGGCCAGGTACGGCGGCGCGTTGTCGGGGAAGGGCCCCAGGACCGTCAGCGTTCCATCGACGCTCAGCGCCCCGTCTCCCACCGCGAAGGCCCAGCCGCGCTTGCGGCCCAGCGCGAAACCGACCAGCGTGAAGAGGAAGTGCTCGGCGACGGCCTCGCGGAACGCGTCGCTGCCGAGCGGGGCGCCGGACATGGCCTCGGCCAATGA
>CAZAIE010000491.1:0-5974 GCA_964485035.1 uncultured Myxococcaceae bacterium
GGCTTCTCGTCCTTCTTCTCTTCCTGGTGGGCACAACCGGCGAAGAACAGCCCGGCGACGAGGACGACGCTCAACTTGCGAAGCATGCAGGACTCCTTGTTGTGGGGTTGGGATGCGATGAGCGGCCGCACTATCACGCGGAGTGGCCCTGGTCGCAAGGGCCACCGCGGTGTGCGTTGGGCTTCAATCGAACTGGCGCGGACCTAGAAGTACCAGCCAGCCTTCGCCAGCCCGACCACCGAGTGCTCTGGTGACTCGTTGAGCCACAGCAGCAAGTGGTACTCGGCCTGGATGCCGATGGAGAAGTTGTCGGACACGAAGAACTCGAGACCGCCCATGGGCGCCACCGTGATGCGTGGCTCGTACTCGTCCATGAAGAAGCTGTCGTACTCGAGCAGCACACCCAAGTAGGGCCGGATGTAGTCCTCAGAGAATAGGTACCGGATGCCCACCGCCGGCGCGAGGCCGAACACATCCGTTCCGGGGCTGGGCTTGGGAACGTGGTGGATGCCCACCAGGATGCGGAAGTACAGCTCGAACCCAGCCTCGATGTAGAGCGTGGAGTTGAGCCCCAGCATTCCGCCGCTCCCGACGTTCTGCGCGTCCGGGTTGGGGATCCACATGCCGCCGAGTTCGAAGCCGATGGAGTGGTTCGCGAACTGCGCTTGTGCGTCCGAGGCGGCGACGGTCCCGACGGCGAAGGCTGCAGCTACAAGGGTGGCGCGGAGGGTGCGGGGCGTGAGCATGGGCGCACTCTAGCGGAGATTCCCGAGTCGTTGAAAGCGTTTGGTCGACCAGAACCCTGGGAGTTCCGTTGACCGATCCCAACGCCACCCGTAAGATTCCCGGGCCATGAACCGCTTTCTCCTCGTCACGGCTTGCGCGCTGGCGCTGGCTGCCTGCAAGACTGCCGCGCCCATCCACCCTCGCGCGATCGAGCACAACCAGTTCGGCGCGAAGTACCTGGAGGAGGGAAACCTCGACAAGGCGCAGGAGCGCTTCGAGCTCTCCCTGGAGTTCAACCCGGACTACCCGGAGCCGTACAACAACCTCTGCCTGGTGCACATCAAGCGGGCCAACCTCAAGAAGGCGAAGGACCTCTGCATCAAGGCGCTGCGCCTCAACAACGACTTCGCCGAGGCCCACAACAACCTGGGCTACATCTACCTGCAGGAGAAGGCCTACGGGAAGGCGCACGACTCCTTCCGCAACGCCCTCAAAGTGAACCCCGACTACGTCGAGGCCCGCTACAACCTGTGCCTCGCGCTGCGCTGGCTGAAGCGCACCGCGGACGCGCGGGTCTGCTACTCGAAGATCATCGAGACCAACGCCGCGGTGGCCGACCCGCACCACGACCTGTGCGAGATGGACATCGAGGAGGCGAACTACACCGACGCCATCGCCGAGTGCACCCGCGCGGTGGAGCTCGACCCCAAGTTCACGGTGGCCTACTTCCACCTCGGGCGGGCGTACCAGGGCGCCGGGAAGCACTGCGAGGGGCAGGAGGCGTACAAGGCCTGCGTGGGCATCGACGAGAGCCACGCCGAGTGCCGCAACAACCTCTCCAGCGCGGCGCGCCACTGCGCCCTCCAGTCCCCGCACCTCGAGGAGGTGAAGGAGACCGCGGCCAACGAGAACTCGGCCGTGGCCAACTACCGGCTGGCCCTCGCCGAGCGGGAGAAGGGGCTCCTCCCCGAGGCGGAGCGCCACCTGCGCAAGTGCATCAAGCTCGACGGGCGCTTTGGCCTCTGCCACTGCGTCCTCGCGGAGCTCAAGCGCCAGGTCGCCGAGAACGCCGAGGCGAAGACCCTCTGTCGACGGTGCCTCAAGTACACCTCCGACGAGCAGCAGAGCCCCGAGCGCGAGATGTGCCAGACGCTGCTCAAGGGCGAGGACGAGGACTAGGAACGACTCCGGAATGCCGATCCGCCTGCTCGTCAAGTCCAAGGTCGAAACCGGTGAGCGCCCTCCCCAGGAGGCGGTGCTCAACGGAGACACCGTGGTCATCGGCCGCGACAAGACCTGCGAGGTCGTGCTCAACGACCAGGTCGTGTCCCGCCGCCACGCGCAGATCGTCCGGGAGGGGGCGCTCTACTTCCTGGAGGACACCGGGAGCAGCTTCGGCACGCGCATCAACGGCGCCGCGCTGCCCGCCGGCGAGAAGCGGCTGCTCAAGAACGGCGACGTCATCGCCATCGGGCCCTACGACGTGACCTACGACCGCGTGGCCGACGTCGCGGCCGGGCGGTCGGACGAGAAGACCTCCTTCGTCGCCAAGCGGGTGGTCAAGGACGCGCTGCGCGGGCTCGCCAGTGGGGGCGCGGCCCCGTACCTCCGGGTCATGAACGGGCCGCTCGAGGGGCGCCGTTTCGAGCTCCACGACGCCGCCGAGATCGTCATCGGCCGCGAGGAGGGCGTCGAGGTCCTGCTCGAGGACGACGACCTGGTCTCCCGCCGCCACGTGAAGATCCGCCGAGACTGGTCCGGGGTGACCATCGAGGACCTGGGGAGCCGCAACGGCATCCGCGTCAACCGCAAGAAGGCGACCAGCCAGCCCCTGAAGGACCGCGACGAGGTCGAGGTGGGCTCCACCCGCTTCCTCTTCCTCGACCCCTCGGAGGTACGCGAGCAGGTCGTGGTGGCGGAGAAGAAGGCGGAGCCCAAGCCCGAGGAGAAGGCCCCCGAGCCCGCGGAGCCGGAGCCCCAGCCTGAGCCGGAACCCGAGCCAGAGCCAGAACCAGAGCCGGACCCAGAGCCAGAGGCCCCCAGCGAGCCAGAGCCCGAGGAGAAGGCCGACGAGCCCGAGCCCGAGGGGCCGACGTCCAGCGAAGAGCTGGGCGAAGGCGAGGGGGAGGGCACCAGCGTGGACCCGGGTGCCGGAGCGTCCGCCTCGGGTCCGGCGGCCCTGAAGCAGAAGCTGTCCGACGCCGGCTGGCGCGGCCTGGTCCCGGTGTTCATCGTCATGGGCATCGCCCTCTTCGCGTTGGGGATGCTCGCGCTGACGTTCTTCGTGATGTAGACCTTGTCCCCCGCCCGGTGATCGGATATCAACCGGCGACTTACAGAGCGGCGCGAGAGCCGCCGTCCAAGGAGCAACTGCCGTGGCCGAGACGAAGACCAAGAAGCACAAGGGTTCGCAGGCGAAGAAGTGGAAGCGCGCCGCTCGTGGCGGTGGCAAGAAGGCCTGCAAGGTCGAGGGCTGCAAGCGCCCCTACCGCGCGAAGGGCTACTGCTTCTTCCACTACACCAAGTGGCGCAAGGGCGAGCTGCCCCACGCCCGCTACACCTCCTGCAACATGGAGAAGTGCAACAAGAAGCAGTTCAAGGGCGGCCTCTGCCAGACCCACTACAACGAGAAGACCGGCAAGGGCGCTGCTGCCTCCCCCGCCGCCGCCGCTCCTGCGGCGACCTGAGCGGTTCAGCGCGCGCCCGGCTTCGCCGAGCACGCACGCGCGAGGTGCTTGAAGGCGGTGAGCCACAGCTCCGCCTCGCGTTGCGTCAGCCGGGCGCGCTCCAGCGTGCGCATCACCTCGGTCAGGATGGCGTCGGGGTTGTCGCGGTTCAGGAAGTCGGCGTCCGTCAGCACGCCCCGCATCCGCTGGTACAGGGCAGTCATCGTCTGGGCCCGGGCTCCTGGAGCGCCGGGCCCGGTCGTTTGCGGGGCCAGGGAGGCCACGTAGCACTCGTGCGACACCAGCATCACGGCCTGCGCCAGGTTGATGGACTCCTTGGCGGGCGAGGCGGGGATGTTCACCACCGCCTGGCAGCAGTCGAGTTCGTCGTCCGAGAGGCCGCGCTGCTCGTTGCCGAAGACGATGACCACCTCGCCGCCAGCGTCGGTCTCGCGGCCCGCCTCGGCGACGAAGTCGCGCAGCCAGAGCGAGGGCCGGTCCTGCAGCCGCCTCGAGGTGGTCCCCGCCACCAGCGTCCCGTGCGCCACCGCCTCGCGCAGGCTGCCCACGGTCTTCGCCTGCCCCAGCAGCTCCGCCGCGTCCAGGGCCATCACCTTCGGCCGCTCGAAGTCCTCGATGCGCGGCTCGCTGAGGACGAGGCGCGAGAGCCCGCTGTTCTTCATCGCCCGCAGCGCGCTGCCCAGGTTGTCGGGGTGGTGCACCTTGTCCAGCACCAGCGTCACACGGCTCAGGTCCAAGGGCTCACTCGAAGACGCGGATGGGGTAGGCCTGCTTCGCCGCGAACTTGAAGATCTCGAGGGCGAGGTTGCACTCCACGCCGATGCGCTTCGCGGTGGTGAGGTTGATGGCGATGTCCAGCCCCTCCGGCTGGGCCACCACCAGGGTGCCCGGGTTCACCTTGTCGAAGAGCACGCGGTTGGCGACCTTCCCGGCCTGCTGGCCGATGGCGGTGTAGTTCGGGGAGAGCGACACCAGCGCCCCGTCCCGGACCTGCTGCTCCGAGAGCGCGAACACCGGGAGCTTGCTGTCCAGCGCGAAGGCGATGATCGCCTGCACCGCGTCGGGGTTGGCCACCGAGCGGTCGGCCAGCATCCAGAGCGCGTCGGTCTTCCCCACCAAGCCCTTGAGGGCTGCGGGGACCTCCTCGGGGGTTTCCACCTTGGCCGCGACGATCTGGATGCCCAGCGACTTCGAGACGTCGTTGGCCGCCTCGATGATCGGCTTGGAGTAACGCGGGGTATAGAGCACCCCCACGCGCCGCGTGCCCTGCGCCAGTGCCTTCAGCGTCTCCAGCTGGGTGCGCACCGGCCGCTGCAGCGCGACGCCGGTCACGTTCTTCGCCTCCAGCCCGTACTTCTCCCAGTTCGGGACCATGGCGAAGACGATGGGCACGTCGTCGAACGCCCGCTTGGCCGAGTTGGCCGCGAGTGGGCCGATGGCGAAGATGAGCGACGGCTTGGCTCCCTGGAGTTCCTTGATCACCTTGTCCGCGCGGGCTGGGTCCTCCTTCAGGTCGTACTCGGCGACCTCGGCGCGGCACTCCGCCGAGAAGCCCGCGACCGCGCTCGCGTAGGGGCCGAGGGAGTCGCTCTTGAGCACCGCCACCTCGACGCCGAGGGAGGGACGGGGCAGGAGCAACAGCGCAGCGACGACGAGCGCGGACAGTCCTCGGGGAAGGGGTCTCCACATCGATCGCATCGCTTCCTCCCCAGCCTGGCCAGCCTCGGCCGGTCAGGCCCGTTCTGGCCGACGGCTCACGGCGCGTCCGCGCAGCAGCGGAACCCGAGCCGGTCGTTGGCGTTGCCCGGCGCGCCGACCTTGCGTGCGGCGCAGCGCGTGTCGTAGTCGGGACGGTCGGCCGCGCCACCCTTGATGGTCCGGTCGTTGGACTCGCCCGTGAACCGCGAGGAGGTCCACTCCGCCACGTTCCCGCTCAGGTCCGCCACCCCGAAGCCGGAGCGGCACTTCCCGAAGGTCCCCGCGGCCGCGACTGCCCGGGCCTCGCCATTGCCGTCCTCGGTGTTGCAGGCGTCGGGGTCGAAGCTGGCGCCGTACGGGAAGCGGGCGTTGCCCGGCCCCTTGCAGGCGCGCTCCCACTCCTCCTCGGTGCAGAGCCGCTTGCTGCGCGAGCGGCAGGCGGCCTCGGCGGCGGCGAAGGTGACGCGGGTCTGGGGCATGGCGCCAGCGCGGTTGGGCGACTCGAAGGTGTCGATGCAGAAGCTTGAGACCTCGGTGGGCGCGAGCGGCTTCTCGTCGAAGCCGGTCATCGGGTCGTCCTTGGCGCTGCCCATCTTGAAGGTGCCGGCAGGGATGAGCCTCATGCCGGCCGGGCAGCCTGCGGGCCGGGGCTCCGGGTCGGGCCGCTTCTCGTCCTTGCCGGGGAAGGCCTTCGCCAGCGCGTCCTTGCGCTTCTTCTCCTCCTCTGCGCGCCGCTCCTCCTCGAGCCTGCGGCGTTCTTCCTCGATTCTTCTCTGCCGCTCTTCGTCTATCTTCCTCTGCCGTTCGCGCTCGACCTGCAGCCGCCGCTCTTCTTCCAGCTTTTTCTGCCGTTCGCGCTCCAG
>CAZAIE010000492.1:0-289 GCA_964485035.1 uncultured Myxococcaceae bacterium
CGTCCTTGGCGACCGCGCGCAGGCACGCCGCGCCCTCGCGCTTGCCCAGCTTCTTCAGGCCCTTGGCCGCGTTCGAGGCGATGCGGTCATTTCTGTCCTTGAGCGCGCCGCACAGGGGCTCGAGCGACGAGGCGCGGGGCTCGTGCTCCACCTCCGCGGACGCCTCGCGGCGGACGTCGTCGTTCGGCTCCTCGAGCATCAGCTTGTGCAGCAGGTTGTAGGAGGTGTCGGTGCGGATGGCGGCCAGCGCCTGGACGCACGCCTTGCGCAGCTCGGGCTTCTCGGTGGC
>CAZAIE010000492.1:299-5974 GCA_964485035.1 uncultured Myxococcaceae bacterium
CGCCTGCCAGCCCCGACGCTCGATGGCCTCGCAGGCCTCCTTGCGCACGTCGTACTCCTTGTCCTCGAGGAGCACCTTGGCGGCCACGTCCCCGCCTCCCTGGGGGTCGACGTCCTGCAGCGAGTCCAGCGCCTCCTCGCGGACCTTCCGGTCCGGGTCCTGGACCGCCGCCTCTCGCACGAACACCGCCGCAGCAGCGTTGGCCCCCATCTTCTCCAGCGTCTGGATGCACTCCACCCGCACCTTCATCGACGCGTCCTTCCGCGCCGCCTCGCCGATGGCCGGAATGGTCGACGGGTCGCGCCGATCGCGCAGGCGCTTGCAGGCCTCCTTCCGGGCGTCCTCTCCGCCGGTCTTCAGGTAGTTCACCAGCTCGGGGACCGCCACGTCCTTGGGGATGGCATCGCGGGCGACAGCCGGCGCGGCGAGGAGCAGCACGGCGAGGGCAGGGATCAGGCTACGCATGTTCACCTCGTGGTTTCGGGGCGCCGGGAGACCCGGGCCCGGGAAGCTGGCCCGGATCGACGCCGGGCAGACTCGTTTCCTTCAGCGCTCAGCCGGAGTGGCTCTCCTTGTCGCCGCCGAGCAGGAAGTCCTTGAGGTTCTGGAACGTGGCGGCCCGGTTCATCGCGGCGATGGAGGTGGTGAGCGGGATGCTCTTGGGGCACGCCTGGGCGCAGTTCTGCGCCTTGCCGCACTCCTGGATCCCGCCGGGGGCCATCAGCGCGCGCAGGCGCTCGGAGGCACGCAGCCGTCCTGTGGGGTGCAGGTTGAACAGCCGCACCTGGCTGATGGGCGCCGCGCCGATGAAGCGGGTCTCCTCGTTGAACTGCGGGCAGACCTCCATGCAGCAGCCGCAGGTCATGCACGTGGAGAGCACGTACATCACCTGCTGGTCGACCGGCGACTGCTTGGGCCCGGGGCCGAGGTCGTACGTCCCGTCGATGGGGATCCAGCACTTGAGCTTCTTCAGGCTCTCGAACATCTGCTGGCGGTCCACCGCGAGGTCGCGCACCAGCGGGAACTTGGTCATCGGCTCGAGGGTCACCTCCGGCCCCAGGTGTTCGACCAGCGCGGAGCACGCCTGGCGCACCCGCCCGTTGATGATCATCGAACAGGCACCGCACACCTCCTCGAGGCAGGCGGCGTCCCAGGCGACCGGGGTGGTCCGCTCCCCGGTGGCGGTCTCGGGCCGCCGCTGGATCTCCATGAGCAGCGAGATGACGTTCTGGCCGGACTTGTAGGGGACCGAGAACTCCTGCCAGTGGGGCTCGCTCGCGGCGTCGGCCTGCCGCTTGATCCGCAGGCGGATGGGCTGCCCCTCGCGCAGGCTGACGCGGGTCTCGACGGGTTGGCTCATGGGCTCCTCCCGGTCACTCGTAGTAGCGCGGCTCGACGGGGAGCACGGGGCTGGGGATGTCACGGTAGCGGATGTCCGGGCCCTGCGCGGTCCAGGCGGCGATGGTGGTCTTGCGCCACTTGTCGGTGTTGGCCTGCCACAGCGCCATCCACTCCGCGTCCTCCTTGGGGTCCTTGGTCTTGGGGGGCGGGAGCGCGAACGCGGGCTTGTAGTGGCTGCCGCGGCACTCGTCCCGCTTCAGCGCGGCGGTGGCGATGGTCCGGGCCATGACCAGCATGTTCGAGAGCTGGTGCACGTACAGCGCCGACTGGTTGAGCGAGCGGCCGGTGTCGAGCACGTTGGCCCGCTTCCAGCGGTCCTCGAGCGCACCCAGGGTCCCGAGCAGGCGCGTCAGCGCCTCGTTCTCGCGGACCACGGTGCAGTGCGTGGTCATCGCCTCGCCCAGCTCCTGGCCGATGACGAACGGGTTCTCGGGGCCGTCCATCTTCAGGAGCCCCTCGAGGCGCTCCTTCCAGGCCTTGCGGGCCTTCTCGAAGACCTCGTCCGGCGTCCGGGCCGAGGAGGTGAAACTCTTCGCGTACGAGGCCATCGCCGGCCCGCCGATCATCCCGGCGTAGACGCAGGAGAGCAGCGAGTTGGCGCCGAGGCGGTTGGCGCCGTGGTACTGGAACTCGCACTCGCCGACGGCGAAGAGCCCGGGGATGTTGGTGGCCTGGTTCTTCGGCGAGCCGACGACGATGTCCTTGCCGCGGGCCTCGTAGTCCACCCACAGCCCGCCCATCGTGTAGTGGACCGCAGGGAAGATGCGCATCGGCACCTTGCGCGGATCCGCCCCGGCGAACTTCTCGTAGATCTCCAGGACCCCCTCGAGCTTCTCGTCGAGCTTCTTCGCCGGGATGTGGGTCACGTCCAGGTACACCTGGTCGCGCCCGTCCACGCCCAGCTTCAAGTCGCGGCAGACGCGGAACAGCTCGCGGGTGCCGACGTCGCGGGGGACGAGGTTGCCGTACTTGGGGAAGTAGAACTCCAGGAAGTACCAGGGCTCGCCCTTGGGCGGCCGCTGCTTGCCGGCGCGCTCGTCGTAGGCCCCGTCGCTGGGGACCCAGACCCGGCCGCCCTCGGCGCGCACCGACTCGCTGATGAGCCGCAGCTTGTCCTCGCCGGGGATCGCGGTGGGGTGCACCTGGATGAACTCGGGGTTGCCGTAGAGCGCACCTTCCTGGAATGCACTGGCCGCCGCCGAACCGGTGCACGAGAGCGAGTTGGTGGAGCGGCCGAAGACGAGGCCGTTCCCGCCGGTCGCGAGCGCGACCGCCTCGCCGCGGAAGGTCCGGACCTCGAGCGTGCGCAGGTCCACCGCGACGATGCCGCGGCAGGTGCCCTGCCCGTCCTTCACCATCCCCAGGTACTCCCAGTACTCGAACTTGCGGACGCGGCCCTCGGCCTCGTGGCGGCGCACCTGCTCGTCGAGCGCGTAGAGGAGCTGCTGTCCGGTGGTGGCGCCCGCGAAGGCGGTGCGGTTGAAGAGCGTGCCGCCGAAGCGCCGGAAGTCGAGCCGGCCCTCCTCGGTGCGATTGAAGGTCACGCCCATCCGGTCGAACAGGTAGATGATGCCCGGCGCCGCGTCGCACATGCCCTTCACCGGCGGCTGCTCGGCCAGGAAGTCGCCGCCGCGCAGGGTGTCGAAGGTGTGCTTGTCGGGGTGGTCGCCCTCGCCCTTGGTGTTGACCGCCCCGTTGATGCCGCCCTGGGCGCAGACCGAGTGGCTGCGCTTCACCGGCACCACCGAGAACAGGTCCACCTCGTGGCCGGCCTCGGCGAGCTTGATGACCGTCATCAGGCCCGCGAGCCCACCACCCACCACGATGAAGCGCGGCTTGTACGCAGCGTCGGCCATGGGAGTCCTCGAGTCGGTTCGGGCTTACGCGCGGGTGAAGGCCCAGAGGATGTGCAGCAGCGGGACGGCGAGCGCGACGAACAGCGCCCAGGAGCCCCACTCCACGACCCGGCGCGCGCGCTCGCCCACGGCGAGGCCCCAGGTCCAGCAGAAGCCGTTGAGGCCGTTGGCGAAGTGGAACGCGCAGCTCACCGTGCCCACCGCATAGAGCGCGACGACCACCGGGCTCTCGTAGTGGCGGACCATGTCGGCGAAGTTGACGTAGCCGGGGTGTCCCTCGACTCCGCCACCGGCCTGCATCAGCGTGACCATGATGCGCAGCGCGAACACGTGGTAGGCGAGGTAGAGCATCGCGAAGACGCCCGAGACGCGCTGCAGGACGTAGAGGTAGTTGCGGCGCCAGGGGTAGGCCCCGACGTTGGGCCGGCCCTCGAGCGCGAGGAAGACGCCGAAGAGCCCGTGGAACAGCAGCGGGACCGCGATGACGCCTACCTCGACCGCGAAGAAGTACGGCTGGGGCAAAAGGCTCGCGAGCTTGGAGATCCCGGCGTCGTAGTGCTGCGCGCCGCCGAGCGCCCCCAGGTTCTCGAAGAGGTGGAACAGCATGAAGGCGCCCACGGGGAGCACACCAGTCAGGCTGTGGAGGCGGCGCCAGAGATACGAGCGGTCGCGCTCCGGTGCGGCTGCGACCAGCGGGCTCGACTGCGCGAGTTCGGACATGCGGCCCCCAGCGGCGGTGCAGTGACTCGAGGCTGCGACCGAGGTCCCCTTCCCTTGGGCGCCCCAGCGTTCTGGCAGAGTCGGTGAGCCAGCGTCAAGCCAGCGTCCAGCGCATACGGGTCGCTCCGCGAAGTGCGGCCAGGTGGGCTGACTGCCTACCCCCCCAACGACCACGGGAAGCGCCGCGAGCGGCCAGATCTGGGCTGACTGCCTACCCCCCCAACGACCTCGGGAAGCGCCGCGAGCGGCCAGATCTGGGCTGGAAAACCCCGACGAGGCCTTCCTGAGGCCCTGGGCGGCCCAGGGAGAGTTTGAGGTGGGGGGATCCCTGCTTTAACCCGCAGGGCCATCCGAGAGGCCTTCCACGAGCGGCCTGGCGGCCCAGAGGGCCCTTCCCGGGCGAGCGCCAATACCCTGAAATAACTTAGAAAAGAAGCCCGCCGGAAAGGCGGGCTTCTTGGACTCACTTCGGCCTTCGTGGGGTCAGCTCAGCCGATGAGCTTGCCCAGCTTGAGGGCCAGGTTCATGTCCATGGGCTTGAACTTCAGCTTGCCGCTGATGGCCGCCATGTTGGGGTTGAGCTTCTTGGTGCAGACCGCGACGAAGTCCTTGTCCGAGCAGGTCAGGATCATCTTCGGGTTCACGCCCTCGGCGCCGGCCCTCACCCAGTCGCTGGGCTTGGTCATGTCGAGCGTCCACTTCCCGCCCTCGGGCCCGGTGATCTCGAAGACCACCACGGCGTTCATCTCCGTCTGCAGCTCTGGCTTCGCGGCGATGCGCCGGGGAATCTCTTCTTCGATGATCTGCTTGGGGTTGTTCATGTCGCCCATGGTCTTCCTCGCGTTCGCTGTGCAGGAGCCCGGCAGGCTAGCGACCGGCGCCCCGGGGGGTCAATCACTCCTCCTCGGATTCCTTGGCCTTGCGCGCGGCGGCCTTCTCCTTGCCGCGCGTGACCGCGTCGTCGGCGACGCCGAACACCTTCTTGCCGATGGAGTTCAGGATGGAGCCGAGGATCGCCCCGCCGCCGGCTGCCAGCGCTGCGCCCCAGAGGGTCGCGACCGCGAGGTTGGTCGGGGTGGCAGTCTTGATGATGAGGCCAAAGGAGACGGCCGCGGCGCCGGTCATGACCACCGCGCCCTTCCCCGAGACCTTCGACTCCAGGAACATTCCCGCGACGAGGACCAGGGCCATCACCAGCCAGATCACGAACTCGGGGATGACCCGGAAGGCCTGCACCCGGACCTCGGACGCCCCGGTGAGCTGGTCGAGCTTGAGCACCGCCGGGGCCCCGCCGACCGACACCTCGTGCGCCTGGACGTCGTGGTCCTCGGGGACCTGCATGCTGCCCCGGCGCGTCCGGGCCACCGCGTACTCGCGGGTCAGGGCGCCGTCGACCGACTGCTCCCCGGCCTTGAAGCGGTAGGAGATGCGGGGGTCGCGGCCCTCGCCGAGCTTGCCGCTCACGAGCAGCCGGTAGGCGCCGGCGGAAGGCAGGGCCAGCTCGCGGGAGGACTCGCTCAGGACGCCCGAGGCGCTCGGCCGCCCCAGGTGCAGCGCCTCGCTAGCCGGGTAGATGGCCGTGAAGGCGAAGGCCAGCACGTACGCGAAGATCCCGTAGCGGACGCCCTGCCGCACCGTCTCCAGCGCGACCCGCGCGGCGAGGAGGGCGAGCACCAGCGTGAACCCGCCCATCAGCAG
>CAZAIE010000493.1:0-5959 GCA_964485035.1 uncultured Myxococcaceae bacterium
CTTCACCACCACGCTCCTCCCCTCCGGCAGGGTCCTCATCGTCGCGGGGCTCGGCTCGTCGGGCGCTCTCGCTTCCGCGGAGGTCTTCGACCCGATGAACGGGGCGTTCGCTGGCACGGGTTCGCTCTCGATCGGGCGACTCTTCCACACCGCGACGCTCCTCCCCTCGGGCAAGGTCCTGGTGACCGGCGGCATGCCGACTGCCGCCTGGCCGCTGGAGTCCGGGGGCACCTACTTCGCCTCTGCGGAGCTGTTCGATCCGGCCGTGGGCACCTTCACCCCGACGGGCTCCCTCTCGGTCGGCCGCGCGCTCCACAATGCCACCCTGCTCTCCTCGGGAAAGGTGCTGGTGACAGGTGGGGTGGGGACCTCCGGGACGCTCAAGAGCGCAGAGCTGTATGACCCGGCCACCGGGACCTTTGCGACGACCGGAGCCATGAACACCGCCCGGCGCGAGTTCACCGCGACGCTCCTGGCCTCGGGGAAGGTCCTCGTCGCCGCCGGGGTCGACGCGACTATCAACACCATCACCGCGGCGGAACTCTACGACCCGGCGACTGGCACCTTCACCTCCACGGGGTCCTTGAACAACGTGCGCACTGCGCACACCGCCACCCTGCTCCCCTCCGGGAAGGTGCTGGTGACGGGAGGCTGGGGCACCTACTACGTCTCGAGCGCAGAGCTGTACGACCCTGCCACCGGGAGCTTCACGAACGCTGGCTCCATGGCGACCGCCCGCTTCCGGCACACCGCCACTCTCCTCCCCTCGGGAAAGGTGCTGCTCGCCGGGGGCGAGGGCCCCAGCGGAGCGCTCTCTTCGACGGAGGTCTTCGACCCGGCGCTGGGGACCTTCGCGGCCACGGGCGCACTCGCGACCGCACGGCTCGCCCACACCGCCACCCTCCTCCCTTCCGGGAAGGTGCTCGTCGCCGGCGGGGCGAGGAGCTGGCCGGGGCTCTGGGGCACGGCCGACATCTCTGCCGCTGAGGTGTTCGACCCCACCTCCGGCACTTTCGTGAGCACGGGGACCCGCGTGGGTTCGGGTGCCACCGCGACCCTGTTGCGCTCCGGCAAGGTCCTGATCGCCGCGGGCTGGGCCAGTGGCGCCCTCACCGCGAGCGCTGTCTTCGACGAAGGACGGGAGGACCAGCCTGGCTGGAAGCCGACGGTCACCACCGCCCCGGCGTCGTCTCCAGTCGGGAGCAGCCTGCCGGTCTCCGGAAGCCTCTTCACCGGCATCTCGGAAGCCTCCAGTGGGAACTCCGGAACCTCCCCGACGAACTTTCCGATGCTGCTCCTGGAGCGGGTCGACAACGAGGCATCAACCTATGCAGCGGTGACCGCGTGGACCCCCACCACCGCGACCTTCAAGCTCCCGGCATCGCTCCAGCCAGGCCCCTACTTGGCCTGGGTGGTGGTCAACGGCGTCCTCTCTGATGCGCGGCCCCTGGCTGTCTTCACGTGCACCTCCGTCGCGAACTGCGGAAGCGACTGCCAGCCCTGCAGCACCATGAATGCCGCCAGCACGAGCTGCTCCGGCGCCTCCGCTCCTGCCGCGACCTCCTGCGTCCCCGCCTGCTCAACCGGTTTCGCGAACCTGGATGGGAACGGAGCCAATGGTTGCGAGCCCATCTGTGGAAATGGAACCACCAACACGGGCGAAGAGTGCGACCAGGGCACCGCAAACGGCACTGCCGAGTCGTGCTGCGATGCGACCTGCCATTTCGTTTCGTCGGGCACGACGTGCCGCACTGCCGCGGGTGTATGCGACCTGGCGGAGGCCTGCACGGGAGCAAGTGGCGCTTGTCCGGACGACGAAGTCGCCCCCTCCACGACGATCTGCCGCCCCGCCGTCCCCGGCGGCTGCGACGTCGCCGAGTCCTGCACCGGTTCGAGCACCGCCTGCCCTGCCGACGTCGTTGAACCCGGCACGACCATCTGCCGCCCTGCCGTCCCCGGCGGCTGTGATGTCGCCGAGTCCTGCACCGGTTCGAGCAATGCCTGCCCGACCGATCTCGTCGCGTCCTCCACGACCATCTGCCGCCCTGCCGTCCCCGGCGGCTGCGATGTCGCCGAGTCCTGCACCGGTTCCAGCAACGCCTGTCCTGCTGACGTCGTTGAACCCGGCACGACCATCTGCCGCCCTGCCGTCCCCGGCGGCTGCGATGTCGCCGAGTCCTGCACCGGTTCCAGCAACGCCTGTCCTGCTGACGTCGTTGAACCCGGCACGACCATCTGCCGCCCTGCCGTCCCCGGCGGCTGCGATGTCGCCGAGTCCTGCACCGGTTCGAGCAACGCCTGTCCCGCTGACGTCGTCGCGCCCTCCGCGACGGTCTGCCGCCCTGCCATCCCCGGCGGCTGTGACCTGTCTGAGAGGTGTGATGGAACGACCACCGTCTGCCCAGTGGACTCCGTTGCCCCCGCCGGACAGGAATGCCGCGCGCCCGCTGGAGGGTGCGACCGCGCGGAACAGTGCGATGGGAGCAGTGCCGCGTGCCCAACCGACCAACTGGTGGCCGCTGAAACCGTGTGCAGACCGCCGGTTGGAGACTGCGACGTGGCCGAGTCCTGCGATGGCGCCAGCGCACAGTGCCCAGCCGACGCCTTCGTCGCCGAAGGCGCCCCCTGCGACGACCGGTCCCCGTGCACCTCCCGCGATCTCTGCACCGCGGCCGGCAGCTGCGTCGGGACGGCGGTCACCTGCGCCGATGGAATGCTCTGCCTGACGGCCACCTGCTGTGGCACCTCCGCGACCTCGTGCGACGACCAGGACCCGTGCACCGAAGACATCTGCGCCTCGGCCGGTGGGTGTGAGTTCCGCCGGCTCGGAAGCCCCGAGTGCACACTGGATGCGGGCGTGCCCGACGCATCCCTCCCCGACGACGCCGGGCCTTCCCTCGATGCAGGCGCTGATGCCTCCGGCCCCGCGGACGCCACCGCCCCCGGGCCGGGCGGGGGCATTGGGCAATACGACGTCAGCGGCTGCGGATGTGCGGCTGCCGGGACAGCCACCGCCGAGTTCAGCCTGTTCCTCCTCCTGTTCGCGCTGGTACCTCGACGGAGACCTTAGGCTTCGGGGCAGGAGAGGCTCGGCACATGGACCCCAGCCCGTTGAAGGATTGGGTCAGCCCTTCGCATCGTTGACGGCAAGCGGGGCCCCCCTCGACAGCCGGAACGGGCGGTGCTTGTCTCCGCCCATGACCTCCCGCGAACTCTTGCTGATGGGCATTCCAGCAGTCGTCTCCCTGCTCGGTGGCGTGCTGGCGGCGCTGTGGAAGCCCACCCGCCCGGCACGCAGCCTCATCCAGCACTTCGCAGCCGGCGTCGTCCTCGCTGCCCTGGCCGTCGAGCTGCTCCCCGAGATCGAGCGGGAACACGCCGCGCCGTGGGTCCTGGCCGTGTGCTTCGCCATCGGTAGCGTGGCGATGTACGGGCTCAAGCTCTTCACCGAGCACCTGGAGAAGAAGGGCGGCGAGGGAGAGAAGCACGGCCTCTCCACGGGCCTGCTGCTCGCCACGTTCATCGACGTCGCCGTGGACGGCTTCATCATCGGCGCGGGCTTCGCGGCGGGCGGGAACACCGGGATGGTGCTGGCCATCGGCCTCTCGGTCGAGCTGCTCTTCCTGGGCCTCTCGCTCACCTCCGAGTCGACCGGCGGCCTGAAGATCGTCGGCATCTCGTCGGCCCTCGGCCTCGTGGTGGCGGTCTTCGCGGTGATCGGCAAGGCGGTGCTGGGCGGCGCCTCCCACTCGGTCATCGGCGGCGCGCTGGCCATGGCCGCTGCGGCGCTCCTCTACCTGGTGACCGAGGAGCTCCTCATCGAGGCCCACCAGGAGCCCGAGAAGCCGTCCTCGGTGCTGGTGCTGTTCGGTGGCTTCCTCGCCTTCTGGTGCGTGCAGCTCTTCGGGACCTGAGCAGCGCTCTACGCAGCCTCGGGGCCACGCAAGATGCAGCGCACGATGGCGTCCGGGGCGAGGTGGTACTCGTCGCCGTCGCGCACCGGCTGGTGGGTGATCCTGAGCCGGCCTCCGAGCCGCACGCCACCGCCCGCCTCCACCCACCACACCCCGCGCTCCTGCTCCAGCCGCAGGTGCGCCGTCATGCGCCCGGGGAACTCGAGCTGCGCGTCCTGCCGCCCGGTCCGGGCGACCCGCTCCACGCGCAGCACCTGTCCGGCGGACGTGACCGCCCAGAGTCCCTCGCCGTCGATCACCTCTTCGACGTGCTGCGTGAGCCGCCGCAGTCCGGCGAGATCGAGACTCGCACCACGTAGATCCAGCGCCGTCCGGGAGAGCGGATAGGCCGCGAGGACCGCCTCGACTCCGGGGCTCGTCAGCCCACAGCGGACGAGCTCCAGCCGCTCGAGTGGCCAGGCTGCCCCCGCCAGCCTTTCCGCCCCCTCGTCTCCCAGCGGCTGTCCCAGGAACTCGAGCTCGCGCAACCCACGGAGGCTCGAGGCAGCCACGAGCACCTCCGCGGCTTCTGCCCCCAGGCGGCCACGCAGCGCGGCGCGCAAGGCGAGCGACTCGAGCCGCAGGGAGTCCAGCCCCACTACGGTCGCCAGCTCCTGCGCGTCGAAGTCCCAGACCTGGAACGCGAGCCGCCGCACCGGCAGCAGCCCCTCCCCGTGCAGCGTCGCCACCGCCTCACCCACCCTCGTTGGCGGCAGGGCCTCGGCGCGGTAGGCCTCCCAGTCGGTCGGGGCGTCGAGCACGGTCAGGGACTCGAGCCCGGGGGCCTTGGCCAGCGCGAGCCTTCCTTGCGAGAGCAGCTCCCCGGCTGGGAGCGCCGCGGCGGTGAGCAGCCCCCGGTGGAAACGCACGTACGCGAGCGCATCTCCGTAGCGCAGAAAGCCTCGCGGCAGCCACTCGGCCTGGTGCGCCTTCAGCAGCGCCCGCTCGCGGTCCAGGAGCGCCTCGCGTCTCTCCGGATCGTCCTCCCCCTCCCGCGCGAGAGCACACTGGACCTGCACGAACTCGCCTCGCGGATCGCCGCGCTCGCACAGCAGGTCGGCCCAGACCAGGCGCGGGGCGTCGTCGTGCGGGGCCGCGCGCATGGCCTCGAGCAGCTCCGCCGGGATGGCCTCGGACAGGCTCATCGCTTGGACCGGGCGGCCACCCCGAGCGCGTCGACGACCGACGAACGGCAGCGGCGAGAGAGCGGCACGCGGCGCCCCCCACGGAGCACCACCTCGTCGCCCTCGACCGCGGCGATGTGCTGGAGCTGGACGAGGTGCGCGCGGTGGCAGCGCACGAAGCGCCTCGGATCGAGCTGGGGCTCGATGGCCGCGAGGGACGGCTCGAGCACGTGCTCGCCGCTCCCGGTGTAGGCCACGGTCCGGTGCGCTTCGCTCGAGAGCACCTGGACCTCGGCGAGGTCGAGCACCTCGGCCCGTCCCTGGAAGCGCACCAGCACCCGCTCGAGCCAGCCGGTGACTCCTGCCGCCCGCGCCCTCGCGAGGTCGCCCGACGCGGGATGCTCGGCGGGTCGCAGCCGGCGCACCCGCGCCAGCGCCGCAGCCAGCCTCGCGGGATCGACGGGCTTCACGAGGTAGTCCAGCGCGGCAGCGTCGAAGGCGGCTCCGGCGTGCTCGTCGTGCGCGGTACAGAAGACCACCGCGAAGCGCCGCTCGGCCTCGGGGAAGTGCGCCAGGACCTCGAAGCCATCGAGGCCCGGCATGCGCACGTCGAGGAGCAAGAGGTCGGGTGGGGAGGCCCGGAGGCGCGAGACGGCCTCCAGGGGATCGGTCTCGGTCGCGACCTCCCGGACCCCACCGGCGGCGAGGAGCTTGCGCGCGAGGTTGCGGCAGGCGAGCTCCTCGTCGTCCACGACGAGGACGCTGAGCCCCTCCGACGGGGACGACGGGCTCGACACGGCTTGCTCCTTCGCGCACCGCAAGCGAGAGGCCGGCGCGCCGGCCGTACTCTAACCCTGCTCCCTGCCACCCCCGCGCGCCGTC
>CAZAIE010000494.1:0-5958 GCA_964485035.1 uncultured Myxococcaceae bacterium
GGCGGGTTGCGCTCGGGGTGCAGGAAGTCCTGGTAGGCCCGGAACAGCTCCTCCAGCCGGTCCACCTGCGCGGTCACCAGCGCCCAGTCGTCCAGCCCGGTCACCTGGGCCCCCAGCCGCCGCGAGACCAGCTCCAGGCCGGCGCGGATGCCGGTGAGCGGCTGGCGCATCTCGTGGATGAGCGAGGGCGCGAGCAGGCTCGCCTCCTCGGTGGCGCTGGTCAGGGTGTCGAATCGCTTGGCCATCGGGTCCCCCAGGGGTCCGTCGATCAATAGATGTGCGCCTGCTTCGGTGCGGCGGGCAAGAGCAGGGTGAAGGTGGTGCCCCGGCCCGGGGCGCTCTCCACCGAGAGCCGCCCGTGGTGGCCCTCGGCGATGGCGTGGCACAGGGAGAGCCCCATTCCCTGCCTCGCCGGGGTGTCCTGGCCGGCGTTGGAGAAGAAGGGATCGAAGATGCGCTCCAGCAGGTGCGCGGGGATGCCCCGGCCGGTGTCGGCCACGGTCAGCCGCGCCGCGTCCTCCACCCGCGCGAGCGTGACGCGCAGGTCCCCGCCGTCGGGCATCGCGGCGAGGGCGTTCTGGACCAGGTGCAGCACCAACTGCTGGATCTGCGGGGGATCTCCCAGCACCTCGGGGACGTCCGCCGCGAAGTCGGTGCTGACCGCCACGCGCGCGCCGCGCGCCAGCTCCGAGCAGGAGTCGAGCGCCGCGGTGACTGGCCCCGAGAGGGCGAACCGCTTTCCGGCGTTCTCGTGCTCGGAGGTGGAGAGCTGGCGCAGGTTCGCGACGATCTTCGCCACCCGCCGCGCCTGCTCCAGCGCGGTGGTCGCCGACTTCCCCGCGGCCGACTCGGGCGCGGCGTCCCGCTGCAAGAGCGTCAGGAGCCCGATGATCGACGTGAGCGGGTTGTTGATCTCGTGGGCCACGCCTGCGCCGAGCGAGCCGAGGGCGGCGAGGCGCCGCGCCCGCAGGATCTGGTCCTGCGCCTGCTTGAGCTCGGCGGTGCGCTGGTCCACCCGCTGCTGCAGCTCCTCGTTCCACTTCCGGATCTCCACGTCGCGGCGCTGGATCTCCTCGATCATGTGGTTGAACGCGCGGGCGAACTCGCCGATCTCGTCTTGGCCCTCGACTCCCCGTGCCGGCCCATAGGTGCCCGTCGTCGCCGCGCGCGCCACCTCCGAGAGCGCCCGAATGGGGCGCGAGAGCCCGCGGGAGAGCAGCACGCCCAGGCCCAGCGTCGCGGCGACGGCGAGCGCAGCCCACAGCACGGTGAGGTCGCGCACCCGCTCGAGGGTGCGGAAGGCGACCGAGGTGGGCTGGGCGACCACCACTCCCCAGCCCAGTCGCCGGACCGGGGCGAAGGCGGCGAGCCAGGTTGCGCCGCCACGCGTCAGCGTGTCGACCTGCTCGGACGGGGACGCCAGCCCCTTTCCCACCAGCGCCTTCTCGGACTCTTCCAGCACGCCCTCCGCTGTGAGCAGGGCGCCCGTGGAGTCCACGAGGTAGGCCGCCTCGCCCTGTCGGGCGATCTCGTCGAGCCGGCCCTGCAGCTCGGCCAGCGTCAGCTCCGCGGCGAGGACCCATCCCTCCACCCGCGGCACCTTCACTGCCACGGCGACCCGGGGGGCTCGGCCAGGCGAGCGGTAGGGCGGGCCCACGGCGGCGCCGGACTGCAGCGCGGCTGCGAGGGGGATGCGGGTGGCGAACAGGTCCAGGTCCGCTTCGCTGACTGCCTCGTGGCTGGCGAACTCAGGACGAGCGCCGGGGTTGGCTTCATAGACCGGCGGCGAGAGCGCCTGTCCCCGAGCGTCGAGCAGGGCGAGGGCGTTGACGTACGGCAGCTGCCGATAGGGGATGGCCAGCGCCGCGGAGCGCTCCTCGCCCTTCAGGTCCTCGAAGGGGATGTAGCTGACCGCGAGCTGGAGGTTGCCCACCGCGTCGGCGACCAGCCGCTCGGCCTGGCGGGCGAGGTCCTGCGCCCGCTGGGCCTGGAGGCGCCCCAGGGTCCCGCCCAGCTCTCGGCGGCCAGTGGAGTACGAGAGGACGCCCAGCAGCAGCAGCGGGACGACGCCCGCGACCACCATGGATGCCCAGATCTTGGCCCGGAAGGACATGGACGCGTCAGTCTACCCGGAACCGGTCGAAACCCGCCGATGGTGCAGCAGTGCCCGCCTCACGGGTCTGCGCGCGGAGACAGCCAGTCGGCGGGCGAGCTGCGAAGGGAGGGGAGACCTTCCAGGGCAGGGTGTCTCCCTTCTGGGTCGCGGTTGGTTGCGTGCATTTCGCCCAGTCCGTGCCTAGCATCCTCGCCCCTTCCGGCCGGTCGCGGAGCCGACATGACACGACAACTAGGGCTGTACCTGGCGCTGGCGGGCCTTGCGCTCGCCGGCTGCAGCAATGATCCACCCGTCGTTGGAGAGGCGGATACGGGGGCTGCGCGAGACGCTGCGAGCCCCGGCCTCGACGCCGCCGACGAAGCCCTCGCGGACACGGGAGTGCCGCTGCCAGACGCGGGGAGCACGGCCGACACTGGCACGGCGCCCTCGCCCGATACTGGGACCGGGCCTGGAGTCGACGTGGGGAACGAGCCCGTCGACGCTGCCGTACAACCAGGTCCGGATGCCGGGGACCCGCCCGGCGCCGATGCAGGGCAGCCCGGTCCCGATGCGGCCCAGCCAGGCGCCGATGCGGCCCAGCCGGGCGCGGATGCGCAGGCGGGTCTCGACGCCAGCTCCCGGGGCGACACTGGCCCCGCGGTCGCCACGACCGCCGACCTGCGCGCCGACAACAACCGCAACGGCAGCATCGACCTCGACGACCCGTCCGAGGACCAGGACGAGGACACCTGGAACGCGAGCCACGGCGCCATCTTCCTGGCCAACATCGACGACGACCAGAGCCTGTGCCACGCGACGATGAACACCTCGGACAGCATCATCTCCAAGTGCCACGACGGGTACGACAGCGTGGTCAACGGGCCCAACGACCTGCTCGACCTGGCGCGGCTGAAGACGGTGCCTTGGCCCATCGCGCCCGCCGACGCGCACGGGACCATCAGCCTCAGCAGCCCGGGCGCGACCTACGTGCGGCTGTTCATCAACCAGGGTTCGAACAACTTCGTGGTCTTCGACCCGGCGGCGGACTCGCTCTCGGCCAGCCAGATCCGCGAGGGCGTGGAGCTGGCCATCGAGGGCAAGGACGTGGTGCGCAACTCGACGACCTGGGACGGCTACGTGGACGTGTCGTTCACCGTCTCCGGGACGGGCATCGGCTCGCCCACGGACAAGGTGCGGATGCGCGTGGCTCCGATGATCACCCGGCACCACCTGGACCCGCCGCAGCGGCTCTACGCCTCGTTCTTCAGCGACCCGGCGTCCACTGACTTCACGGGAGACCTGCAGACGGCGATGAACGCCGCGGGCATCGCGACGCCGCTGTTCGACCTGAACGTCGAAGACCAGTGGGCGCAGGACCTCTTCGAGACGGCGTACATGTCCATGCCGGCAGTCGGTGGCATGCAGAGCATCCACGTCAACATCCGCTCGGCGAACTCGGGGCGTCCCTCGGCGCGCGTGGTCTTCGTGCGGCTGCGCGGGCCGGACAACGCCGCCATCCAGCAGTCGTCGGGCGGCTCGTCGGCCGACACCCTCAACTCCTTCGGCAACACCGAGACCATCCCGCCGTACACCCTCAACGGCGTCAGCTACCCGCTGGGGCGGCTCTTTCGGGGCAAGACGGCGAGCTACTACCCGAACGTCGGGATGACGACGATGTTCGAGTCCCAGAAGGTGCAGCCTGCGGTCTACGTGGACACCGAGTTCCTGCTGGTGGGCCACGTGGACGAGACCATCACCTTCCTCAGGGCCAATACTCGGCGCGGCTGGACCATCGCCGTGGCCGACCCGGCGCTGGCCCGCTCGATGCTCCAGGACCAGAAGAACGCGGGCTTGGGCGCCACCCGGATGTTCGTGGGCAAGCAGTGGTACGACGGCAGCTCCGCTGCGGTGACCATCACCAACCTGCTCGCAGACACGGACATCATGGCCGCCAGCGCGACCGCGGCCGCTGGGATCGCGGCGCAGTTGACGATCATCAAGGCCGAGACGGGCATCACCGACGCCGAGATCCTGCACCTCCCGATCCTGTTCGAGGAGGTCGAGGGGCAGATGTTGGCGCACATGGTGGGCACGGCCAACGGCATCTCGCTGGGCGACGCGCACTACGGCATGCCTGACCCGCACGGGCCCATCATCAACGGTGCTGACCTGTTCAAGACCCAGGCGGTGACCGAGTTCGGGAAGGTGAACGTCACCATCCACTGGATCGAGGACTGGGACCTGTACCACGCGCTGGACGGAGAGGCTCACTGCGGCTCGAACACGACCCGCGTCATTCCGACCAACGTCCGCTGGTGGGAGAGTGGCCGATGAACCGCACGAACATCCTGACGATTGCCCTGATGTCGCTCCTCTCCCTCCCCGCCCGAGCCGAGGACGCCGCGCTGAAGCAGCGCCTTGCCCGTGCTGCGGTCGAGCAGGCCCCGGCCTTCCAAGCCGTCGCTGCCCTGCGAGCGAAGATGCCCGAGTGGGACAAGCGCCGCCGCGGTCCGTTCGCGGTGGTGGGCCCCGAGCTCAAGTCGCTGGGCTCCCCGGCGCTGATGCCGCTGCTGGATGAGGTGGTGCGAGGGATCCCCGCCGGGCCGGGCTGGACCGCGGAGGCGCGGCGCGGCTGGGCCATCGGTGTGCTCGAGGCGCTGGGCGTCCTCGGTGACCTGCAGGCCCGTGGTCCGGTGGTGGACCTGCTCGCTCGTGAGAGCGACCTGCCGGTGGTGCGGGCCAGCGCGGCGGCGCTCTCGCGCATCGCCGGACCCGAGGCGCTGCCGGTGCTGCTGCCCCTCGCCGAGCAGCCGGGCGAGCGGCAGATCCCGGCCATCTCCGGGCTCGCCGACTGCCGCCACCTCGCGGCGGTGAAGGCGCTCACCCGGCTCCTCGCGGCCCGTCCCGAGGAGCCGGTGGCGAGAGCCGTCGCCAAGTCCCTGGGGAACATCGCCAACGCCTGGGCGTGGCAGACCGAGTCGCTGGCTTCCCGGTCCGATCGCGCGGCCATCCGCGTGACCGTGGCGGCGGCGCTGGTGGACGGGTTCGTGGCCTACCGCGGCGAGGGGCGCGAGGCCTTCGAGCGCTCCTTGATGATCATCGCGGCGCCGGAGACCGCGGCGCTGGTGCAGCAGGCCCAGGACCGGGCGCCGGGCGAGGCCGCGGCGCTGCAGGGCCTGGTGGCCAGGCTGGCGGCGAGCCCGGTGAAGTAGGGACCGGTCCCTGCTGTTTCGGACAGCAAGACGCCCGCGCACCGGTTGGTGCGCGGGCGTCGTCTTCTAGGGTCGTCTCGCGGTGCGGCGTCGACCCTACTTGAACGCCCCGAACAGCGTCGGGTTGTTCAGCAGCTGCTCCGAGGCGTCGACCACGGCGTCGCTGAGCGCCTCCCAGTAGGCCTCCACCGCGCCGCTCGCGCGCCGCTTGCCCTTGCCCGCGGCGATGCCCCGCCACACCGGGGTCTTCCGCTTCTCCAGCGTGACGCGCAGGTTGAACTCGCCGTCGGCGGTCGCGGCCTCCTCGACGAACGCCCGGACGATCTCGCCCTTGAGCGCCACCGTCTCCCCGCTCTCCACCACCTCGACGCCGTGCTCGCGCAGCAGGCTCTTCACGTACGAGGTCGCGAAGACCGCGAGGTCGGTGTTCGAGGCGAGCGCCCGGCCGCCGAGCGCGGTGTGGGCCCAGATGGGCTTGTTCGCGCGCAGGTCCTCGAAGGGGAGCACCTTCACCTTCTCGAAGAGCAGCTTGGTGCGGTCGATGGGCTGCAGGGTGATGCCGTGGGTGGGCTTCCAGCTCAGCGTGCTGGTCTCCACCGTGGCCCCGGGGTAGGTCGGCGCGGGCGGCGGGGTCGCGGAGGTGCGCAGGGC
>CAZAIE010000495.1:0-5954 GCA_964485035.1 uncultured Myxococcaceae bacterium
GGACCCGCGCGCGGTCCAGAAGACCTACGTCTCCATCCACGACGTGTCCCGGGACGGCGACCGGGTCGTGGTGACCATCACGAACAGCGCGGGCTCCATCGGGACGTACCACACCGACCCCAGCTGTACCGACTGCTCGAGCACCGTGGGGAGCGCCGGCGGCTCGCTCGAGACGTTCTTCCTGGTGAGCGAGGACCTCGGCAAGACCTGGGCGCGGCACGACCTGCCCAACGCCCCGGGACTGGGCCAGTACATCCTCGGCATCCACCTCAGCGGCGCCAAGGCGACGCTGGTGACCAAGCACGTGGAGAAGCTCCCGCAGGGCGACCTGGTCAACTACCCGCTGCGCGACGTGGACCTCGCGACCGACACCTACCTGCCCAACCCGGCTCTCGAGGAGCCACTGCACGTGCAGCCCCACGCCGCGGGCGACGACATCGCCGGCTTGTGGCTCTTCGGCTCGCCGTACTCCCAGACCATCAACCAGCACTGGCAGCGCTACAGCCTCTCTAGGGGCACGTTGAGCCAGATCCGCGACGCCGGGGACCTGGGCCTCCTGCCGCCCCAGGCTTCCTACGGGCTCGAGCGGAACCTGCTGATGAGCGTCGATGGAAAGGGCCTGGGCGGGGTCTTCTTCCGGGTCGAGGTTCCCGCTGCGCACCTGGTCGAGCCCAGACCAGCGGCGCTCTGCTGGCTGGTGGGCGACCAGTTCCAGCTCGCGGGGATGCGGGTCGACTGCAAGGACCCGTCGACCCTGAACGCGGTCCTCTACTACGGCGGGACCGAGGCCCCGACGGGAGCGGGCATCCTCCCGGTGGTGAACGGTCCCGACGGCAAGGCCTACGCGCTCCTACCCGACCGCGCCGGGGTGAAGAGCCTCGGACTCGGGGAGGGAGGCTACTTTCCGCCGGGCGATCGCCTCCACCCACAGTTCGGGGACCTGGTCCAGCTGACCTCCGGGGCGCGCGAGCGGCTGGTGGCCCTGGGCGCGGATGGGAGCCGCCAGCTGGTCCGCCTGCCGCCCAAGCCGTGTGCCGAGGGCGCCTCCTGTGGCAGCGCAGCCTGGCACGTCTGGGCGCTCCCGCTGGGGCAGGACGAGTGGCTGAACTTCTATTCCGTGGAGGCCTTCCGGGGTGAGGGGACGCACGCGTACTTCTTCGCCACCCGCGACGTCGGCACGCGCGAGAGCTTCGTCGCCCCCGACCGGCCGATGGTGGCCGGGAACAACTGGCTCCTCGCGGGGAAGCTGGAGCAGGCCTGCATGTCCGCCACCCTGTGCGGGATCCCCGGGAGCTTCGTGGGCTGCGTCGGGTACTGGCGGGCGCAGCCCCAAGGCGGCCCTGCCCTCGCCAGGTTCCTCTCCACCCCCTTGAACGACTGCGCCCGGTTCAGGGCGAACTGGCCGGACCAGGCGCTCCTGCAGACCTCGCCCTGCCAGGTCGGCTGTCACGGGGACGTGCTGGTGAGCCGCTGCGACAACGGCCAGGTCGCCCTCGCCACCGACTGCACGGCGTACGGCGCCCGGTGCCGCGACGAGGGCGGAGTGCTCGCCTGCGCCCCGGCAGGCGAGGATCTCGCTGCGATCGGCTGCACGGCGAAGGGGAACGCGGTCCTGCGCGCCGAGGGCTTCGTGCTGATCGCCGCCTGTCCCGCAGGCATGACCTGCGTCCCCGCGACGGGGACCGAGGGCGGCGCCACGTGTGCCTACCCCGCCTCCCTGGTCCCTTCCTGTGAGGGGGACGTCGCGACGCATCCCGCCAGAGATGGCCAGCCGGCCTTCAAGGAGGACTGCAGCCTGCGCGCCCGGACCTGTGTGATGAACCAGGGGGTCGCGGAGTGCTACCGGGACCCCGTGGACCTGTCCAACGACTGCTCGGGCGGCTGGCTCGGTCTTGCTCCGAGGTGCCTGGGGACCACGCTCAGCTACTGCTCCGAGGCGATGGAGCGCCACGTCATCGACTGCGTGGAGATGGGCGGGACCGGGTGCCAGGGCACGAAGGAAGCAGCGACCTGCCGCTGACCTGCTTGCTCGCCAAGAGGCTGCTCGTCGGCACCTGACTGCCGACGCGGTCCCGTCGGCAGCCCCCTCACGGCTCCAGCCAGATCGGCGCGGAGATGACCCGGTCCCCGTCCTCCTGCGTGGCCAGCGCGACCCAGAAGGTCGCCTGGGTGGGGCTGCGCGTGAACTTCACGGTGCACGGGTTCGCCCCGTTGCACGCCCTGCCCTCCAGCGGCTTCCCGTTGGTGCCCAACAGGTCGATGCGGCGGAACTTGTCGCCCGCCTGCCGGTCCCTCGCCACCACGGTGAACTCGATGGCCCCAGTGCCACGCACCACCGACCCCATCCAGCACACGTCGTCGGACTTCAGGACGACGCTGGCGGTGTCGTCCTCGGTGGCAAACGTCCGGTTCGCGAGGATCGCCTCGCGCACGGCCGACCGGGTGAGCTCCGTGGCCCACACCCCGGTGGCCCGCGCGCTGTCCCCCCAGTTCGCGCTGTGGTTGTCCTCGTTGCTCGAGGGCGACACCCGCCAGCCGTTGCGCAGCGCCGTGAAGTACGCGTCCGTCTTCTCCGCCCAGGTGCCGCTGCCGCTGAACTCGATGAGGCGCTGCCTCGCCTTCCCCGCGGCGAAGAACTTGTAGTCGCCGAAGCGCCCCGGCCACGGCGGGTGGTTCCACTGGCCAACGCACGCGTCGCAGCCGTCGAGGACGTTGTAGAGCCCCGCGAGGCTCCCCGGCTTGGCGATCCGGGTGGGCGGGAAGAGCAGGTTGAAGTGGCCCACCTCCTTGCCCGAATCCTCCATCACCCACTCGTACCCGCACGCCGCCACGAAGGTCCCGTTCACCGTCTTCGTCACCGCCTGGTCCTTGCAGGCCTCGTACTGACCGGGGGCCATCTGGCCCATGTGATCGGTCACGAGCTGGAAGTCGAGGCCGGCGTTGCGCGCGTGCTGGAAGGCCTCGGCGGGGGTGAGCTTCCCGTCGGAGTACGAGGTGTGGGAGTGGAGGTTGCCGAAGAACGCCGAGAAGCGCCCCTGCACGCAGCCCTTGCGCACGGTGCAGTCGCAGTCCTTCGGGCAGCTCTTGCAGTCCTCCTTGGCCTCGTCGCAGCGGCCGTCCCCGCAGGGGTCGCACCTGCCGCAGTCGGCGGGGCAGGTGGTGCACGTCTCGGTGGGGCCGTCGCAGGTCCCGTCGCCGCAGGGGTTGCACGGCCCGCAGTCGGCCGCGCACGACCGGCAGCTCTCGGCCTCGTTGCACTGCCCGTCGCCGCAGTGCGGGCAGGCGCCGCAGTCCTCTGGACAGCTCGAGCAGTCCTCGCCCTGGACGGGGTCGCAGGTCTTGTCGCCGCACACCCGCGCCGGACACTCCCCGCAGTCGCTCGCGCACTCGGCGCAGGTCTCGAGGCCCGGAGCGCACCTCCCGTCGCCACAGGCCTCGCAGGTCCCGCAGTCCGCGGGGCAGGAGGTGCACGATTCCGCGTCGGGGTCGCAGACCGTGTCCCCGCAAACCGGCGCTCCGGCGTCCGGCTCCGCTCCCGCGTCGGCCTCCCCGAGCCAGCCTGCATCGTCCTGCGCGACCGGACTGGCGTCGGGATGTCCGGCGGAAGCGTCCGGCCCTTCGAGCGGGAGCGCGGTGCTCACACACCCCGCGGTGAGGAGGAAGAGGACGGCGAGTCGTTTCATGGTGGCCTCGACGATGAGGGTCCTGTCCGGTGAAGGCCAAGACCGGTCCCGGGTCGCAGCCGCCCGCCCTCCCTCGCCTTTTCCGGGCACCGCATCCGCGAGGCCGGTATCGACTGGGCAAGTCGCTCTCGGTGCCCCGGTCCCCACGCTCCACGGCCGTCGACCGGGCTCATCCCGTGCCGTGAGGCGGTCTGCCATGGCCTCCACGCTGCGGACGTACACCTCCATGAGGCTCGGTCCGCTCGCCTTCCTGAAGGACGCTCTCTCTCTCTGGCGGGTGCGCACGCGCGACCTCGACCAGCAGGTCCGCGACACCGCGGCATCGGCGCGCCGGTTCGACGCCGAGATCGCGGCGCACCTCGGCTCCGGGCTCGCGGGCAAGCGCGTCCTCATCGTCGGCCCCGGCCAGACGCTGCGGGAGTGGTGGGCGTTCTCGTCCCTCGGCGCCGAGGTCACGGGCATCGACCTCGACGTGGTGCCGGTGGGGCTCGACCTGCCGGCCTACGTGCAGCTGCTGCGGACCAACGGGCCCGTGCGCTTCGCGAAGACCGTGGGCCGCAAGCTGCTGGGCATCGACCGCGCCTTCGAGCGCGGCCTCGCCCGCGAGCTGGGCGTTGCCCGCCTGCGGCCCGGCCGCATCGTCGCCGCCGACGCGACGCGGCTCCCCTTCCCCGCCGCGAGCTTCGACGTCGTCTTCTCGTTCTCGGTCTTCGAGCACCTCCCCGTGCCCGAGCGGGTGATGCGCGAGATCGCCCGGGTGCTACGTCCGGGCGGCTGGGCGCACGTCTCGGTGCACCTCTTCTCCTCGGAGGGCGGCTGCCACGACCTGCGCATCTTCGCGGGCGAGCGCGAGGACATCCCGCTCTGGGCGCACCTGCGCCCGGCCCACGCCCACCTCGTCCACGAGGCCTGCTACCTGAACCGGCTGCGCCGCGCGGAGTTCGAGCGCCTCTTCCGGGCAGAGTGGCCGGAGGTCTCGCTGGACGTCGATCATCACCACGGCGCCTTCGACGCCCGACTGCGGGCGGAGCTACCCGAGCTGCGCGCGCGCGGGGAGCTTGCCGACTACACGGACGAAGAGCTGCTCGCGGTGAACCTCGTCGCCCGGTGGCAAGCACAGCAGGGCTAGCGGTGGTCGGCGCGGCACGGCGCACGAGGCGCAGGCCACAGCGGCCCACGCCCGATGCCGGGTCGACCTCCTCGAAAGCCACCACCCGGCGCGTCACCGTGCAGGAGCCACTCCTCCCCACGCGCCCGTCTGCACCGCCAGCCTCGCGCTCGCGGCCAACGCCGCGGCCAGCAGCAGCGCGCCCTCCCAGCTCTGCAGCCCCATGTCGCCGTACGCCTGCAGCGCGTAGGTCATGAACAGCGACAGGCACACCAGCGCCGTGGTCCGGTCCTCCGGCGTCCTTGCCCGCGGGTACGACCTCGCCGCGAGGAACGCGCCCACCACCAGCGGCAGCCACATGAGCCAGAAGCCGAGCACTCCAGAGAACGCCAGCAGCCCCAGCAGGCTGTTGTGGGGGATCAGCCGGTACTGCGGGAAGAGCTGCGAGATGTCGTCTGCCTTGGACAGCTCGCGGTACTCGTGGCCGAAGCCGGTGCCCAAGAGCGGGTTCGTCTTCAGCGTCATCACCAGGTTGTAGTTCTCGATGTCCCGGGTGTGGGTCGACCGATCCGCCTCCGAGGACACCAGCGACTTCACCATCTGCGCGGGGCGGAAGACCCCGCCGGACAGGTTCCAGCCCACCGCCAGGTAGAGCGCCGCGAACGGCGCCGCGAGGAGCGAGAGCCGCGCCACCGCCTTCTTCAGCGGCGTCCACGCCGACAGCGCGAACACCACCGCCACGGCGGCCGCCAGGGCCACGTACGCGAGCCTTCGTCCGTTGATGTAGATGGCCAGCGCCATCAGCGGTCCGACCAGGAAGAGGAGCCGCCGGCTCGCCCGCGTCGGCCGCTCGTGCCAGTAGGCCGCGGCCATCACCAGCACCCCGGTGAAGAGCAGGGTGTCGGAGTGCGAGGTGACGTAGGGCGGGCGGAAGTTCTGGGGCCGGCAGATGACCTCGTAGAAGTAGAGCCCCTGCAGAGTGCGCACCACCGCGGCCACGACCGCCAGCCGCGCCAGCAGCCGCATCCCCGAGAGGTCCTCGAACGCGGCCAGGAACAGCAGCGCGAGCAGGGGGATGGCGAGGAGCTGGCGGGTCTGCCACAGCGAGGCCTTGAGGTCCCCCAGGACCCCGTTCAGGGCTGCGGTCAGGCGGTTGAAGCCGG
>CAZAIE010000496.1:0-5951 GCA_964485035.1 uncultured Myxococcaceae bacterium
AGGATCGCCGAGGCTTGACCGGTTCCGGCAAATTCGCCGCGCGCGCCCGCGCCCTCGAAGCCCAGCTCGACGCGGTGCTGCGCGAGGCTTTGCACGACGCGTTCGGCATCGGTCCTCCTGCGCTCACCGGCGCCTGGCGCGACGCGGTCCGCTTCTTCCTCTCGGTGCAGAAGAACCGCGAGCTGTTGGGGACGCTGCTGCGCCACGCAGCGAGCCAGCCCGGCGTCCCGCTCGCCCACATCCTCCCAGCCAACCGCCGCTGGCTCGGAGCCGCGGCCGCGCACTTCGACGTCGAGGCCTGGCTCGCGCCCAGGCGTGTGGAGTTCGTGGCCGGGGGTCGGGCTCTGACGCTCGCCGCCGAGGACGATCCGCTGGAGGTGCTGCGCATGGGCATCCCCTTCGGGACCTGCCTCTCGCTCGTCGACGGATGCAACGCGGCCTCCACGGTCCTCAACGCGCTCGACGCCAACAAGCGCGTGCTCTACGTGCGCACCGCCGACGGGACCATCGTCGGGCGCAAGCTGCTCGCGGTGTCCCGGCGCCGGCAGCTCCTGGGCTACCGCCTGTACCTCGCGGTCGAGCGCGAGGCGCACCCGGCCATCGAGCGGGCGGTGGACACGCTGTGCCGCCAGCTCGCAGGCGAGGCCCGCCTCCCGCTCGCCGACTCAGGAGAGCCGGAGCAGCTCCACGAGGGCTTCTGGTACGACGACGGGACCGTCCCCTTCGGCGCTCCCGCCACCCCCGGCGGCGACGTGGCCGCCTTCTGCGCCGCGCTCGGCCAGCCGGCGGTCGCCGACGAGTCGCTCGAGGCCGAAGCGCAGCTGTTCCGGGCCTGCCGCGACGGCTGCGTGGACGAGGTGCTCTCGCTGCTGCCCGACTGGAACGTGCGCGAGCCCTGGCTCGGCGCCGCGCGCTCGCTCGCCGACCGGCTGGGGACCGCGGAGCTGCTCGCGCGCGGCGGACGGCGCGCGGCCGTGCAGGTGGAGCTGCTCGACCGCGCCTTCGCCGAGTCCCCGGCGCGGATGCTGGCGCTGCTCGGCAGGTTCGAGCACCTGCACACCGAGTCCTGGGACCACGCGCGGCGCCAACTGGCCACCTGCCCGTCGACGGCCGGTCTCGTCCGCGGCCTCGCGCTGGCGGCGCGGGCGCAGTGCGGCCGCAGGCGCTACGACGACCACGGCCTCGAGCACGGGACGCTCTGGGCCCTGCCGGAGCTCGCCGCCCGCGCGCCGATCGCGGAGGTCTTGGACACGCTCGACCGGCTCGTCCCGGTCTGGCAGTACGTCGTGCGGCAGCAGCCGGACTGCCAGGCGTGCGTGGACGACGCCACCTCGCGCACCGCCCGCGCCGTCGAACGAGCGTGGGTCCTCGAGCCCGACCCGGAGGGGCTGCTCCGCTGCCTGGGCGATTCCGGGCGCAGCGAGGCGGCGCTGGAAGTGGCCCTGCACCTCGCCGCGCGGTTTCCCCTCGGGCGCACCCGTCGCGACGCGGTGCCGCTCCCGGTGGGCACGCGGCTGTTCGAGGGCGTCCCGGTCGGCTCACCGAGGGCGCTGCAGGCGCTCAGGCAGCTGCGCGAGCGGCGCCCCTCGCTCGCGGCCGGTCCCGAGTTCGCCGCGGCGTGGCTGCGCCAGGGCGGTCCGGGGCTCGTGCCGCTTCCCACGCTGAGCCATCCGCCGTTCGAGGCGCTGGGGAGCCTGGCCCTGTTCCGTCCCGACGAGGTGGCCGCGCTCTGCGCGCCGTTCACCGCACGGCTGACCCGGTTTCCGGGACCGTGGGAGCTGTTCCACCATCGGCGGCACCGCACCCGATGGATCGAGGACGTGGCGCGTCGCGGCTGCGAGTCGGTGGTCTGGCCGGCCGTCGTGGGCGTCGAGGCGCGGAAGGGAGCGGCCCCAGCGCCCGACCAGCCCTTCGCCGGCTGGCGCGACGCTCCCCACCTGGTCTCGGTGGTGCGGGCCCAGCTCGCCGAGCAGGACGACGAGATCGATCCCTCGACCCTGCCCGAGGCAGCCATCGACCCCGCGTACCAGCGGCGTGCGCTCGCCCGCCTCTCCGAAGCAAAGGGATCCGCGCGGGCGGAGGCCGCCCTCCGGCTCGGCCCGCACTCGGCGCCAGCGCTGTGCGAGCTGCTGACCGAGCTCCTCGACACCGGCACCGAGGCCACCGTGCTCGTCCCCATCGTCCGCGCCCTCTCGGAGCGCTGCACCTGGAACCGGCCCGAGCTGCCACCCGCGCTCGCCGTGCGGCTGGCTGAGTTCGAGGAGGTCCGCCCCCTGCTGGTCGAGCTGCTGCGTGGCATCGAGGACTCTGAGCGTCCCGGCTGGCTCGCGAGGCTGGCGGGCTTCGGAGCGACGGCGGCGGGAACGCGGAAGCTGAGGACCGACCTCCTCCGCGCCTGGGCGAAGGCGCCGGGCGACATCTTCACCACCTATCCCGACGAGCTGGTCGGGGAGCTGCTGGACGCATGCTCGACGCCAGCCGAGGGCGTCGCGGTGTGGCTCACCGCCCCCACCTTCGCGGCCGCGGCGCGGTTGCTGCCGCCGCTTCTGTCCCGGTTCGACGCCAGGGACCTCGCGCCCTGCGCCGACGAGAAGGCGAGTGGGTTCCGCGGGGTTCGGTTCGCCTGGTTGCGCAGCGCCTGCGGGTCGACGCCAGCCGCCAGGCCCCCAAGACGCCTGCGGAAGCCACCGTCCGGGTGAACGGCGGTCAGGACGGAGGGGCGACCCTTCTGGCCGCGCGCCGGGTCTCCGTCCGGCCCCGTGCAGGAGCCCTCCTGCGACAAAACGCCTGCAGTCTCGAGCAGAAACAGGAGCGCCGCGGGAGGACAGCGGTCGCGAGCGAGGAGAGCTTTGTGCGTTGCAGCAAGCGGGCTGCCATGGGATATCCGCGGCGCGTTCCACGAGGAATCGGGGTCGAGTGATGCGCACTTTGGGGTTCAGTCTGGCAGCAGGTTTGGCGCTCATGGCGAGCGCCTGCGGCGATGGGGCAACGAAGGTACCCGACCCGTGCGCCGGACTGACTTGTTCGGGGCATGGAACCTGCGCGGTCGCGAACGGCAAGGCAGTCTGTGCTTGCGCCGCGGGCTACGACCCACAGGGCCTCGAGTGCGTCCCGAACCAAACCGGCTCTGACGCGGGCACCGACCCGGAAGACAGCGACGCGGGTAGCACGCACCCGGGAGACGCGGGTGACACAGACCCGGGAGGCCTCGACGCGGGCAGGGTCGACGCGGGCAGGGCCGACGCGGGTGGCACCAATCCCTGTGACGGCGTCACCTGCTCGAGCCACGGGACGTGCGCGAGCGTGAGCGGCAAGGCGGCCTGCACCTGCGATCGCCGCTATCACGCCAACGGTCTCGCCTGCGTCCCAGACTCCCCGCCAGCGTTCAAGGTGTTCGATTCGCTCGAGCTCACCGGCAAGCCGGGGGGCCTCGATGCGCAGTACGGACTCCTGCGCATGACGCAACACAACGAAGACCAGGGCTGGTGGGCAGGCGCCCCGGGCGGTCAGAGCGCGGCGGCCCCTACCCAGGCCGTCTTCGACGCAGCCATCGCCTCCGCGAATGGCATCATTCCCTTCTCCTCCGACGGCTATCACTTCCTGGACTGGGAGGGTTTCTGGACCCTCTTCCCGTGGAACGGTGATGCTGCGGCCGGGCCCTACACCAACACCAACGACTCGGCACAGAAGTTCGTCCTCTCCGCGAAGCGGCACCGGCAGGCGCTGAACAAGACCTCGTTCGCCAGCCAGAAGTTCGGCTTCTACGGTCTTCCCGTCGACAGCTACTGGGCCTTCAACGGAGATTCGGCGTTGGTGGCCGGCGTCGAAGACCAGGTGCAGAAGTTTGCTGACCTGGGCTTTGCCTCCGGAGGCGTCGACTTCATCGCCCTGGCGCACTACACCTTCTACGACGACGAAGCCGGGTGGGATCATCACATCGAGGGCGCCACGGCCCTCGTTCGCGCGGCCTTCCCAGGCGTCCCCGTGTACATCTTTCTCTGGCCCAGGTGGCACGACTCGTCCGCGACTCCCTTCCAAGAGCTTCCGGCAACCACCTGGCGACACCAGCTGGACAAGGCGCGAACCCTGGCCGACGGGGTGATCTTGTGGGACAGCAGCCATGGAAGCTGGGCGGCGAGCTGGGACGAGAACGCTGCTTGGTGGCAGACGACCAAGGCCTGGCTCAAGGCCAACGGCCATTGATCGCGCACGGACGCCTCACTCCCTGATCGAGAACCCGAGGCCCGTTGCCACCTCGAGCACCTCCTCGACGTCCGCCGCGGGGTTGACCGCCTCCACCAGCGCGGCACCCACGGTCTTGCCCGTGAGCACGCGCTCGACCGCCTCGGCAGGCACGTCGCACTCCCAGTCCTCCGAGAGTCTCTTCGCGTAGCGCTCCGGCGTGCAGGTGAAGGCTGCGAGCAGCGACTCGGAGCCGTCGGGGTCGACGACCTCTCGCGCTTCGTCCGCACGCCACCATGCCCTCACCTTCCCCGCCTTGTTGGGAAACTCGATGGGGCCGAGCGACCAGGTCCGCGCTGACGAGAGGCGCCACAGGGCAAAGGTCACGACCTCGTCGGCCTCGAACGCGGGCTCGCTCCGCGCATACCCGAGCTCGGCAGGGAACCCCCCGAACAGGCCCGGCCAGAGCTTGGGCGGCTTGCTCCGGAACGGCGACATCACGCTCTCGTGATCGAACCCGAGGATGACCGTCCCCGCCTTGCCGAACCAGATGATGAGGCGATTGCCCAAGCCGTCGTCATGCTCCGCCATCGGCTCGCCCGGTCCCCACTCCGGCTGGAGATCGAACTGCGGCTTCCCGTCCGTCCCCTCGAAGATGCAGCTCAGCAGGGCGAGCCCCCGAGCGCGGACCAGGAGCTTGCTCGGAGCGGAAAGGGCCTTCGGGTTCCGCGTGGAGGCAGGTGGGTTCAAGGTCTCGTCCTCTCGTGCTCACCGGCCCAAGAACTCGTCGCGCAGCTGACGCCACTCCGCTTCGTCGGTCTCCCAGTCGCAGTAGATCGCCACGCCCTGGTACGCCGGCGGCAGCGCGGACAGGCTCGCGAGCCCGCGGTGGATGCCGCGCAGCGCGTGCGTGAGGTTCTCCACCGAGGGGTGGTGGTAGCCCATTCCCGCATCGTCGTAGGTCGGCACCCCGAGCAGCACCGGCCGCCCCTCGCTCCAGGCCAGCGTCTCCCGCGTCCAGTCGGCCATGAGCCGCTCGTAGAGCTTGGGGGTGCGCAGCGCGGTGTCGTAGGCCATGACCGCGAGCTGGTCCGAGCGACGGGCCACCTCGCGGAAGAACGCCTCGTCCCAGTGCACCTCCGGGTACGGGTGCCAGCGCGTCGGCGGCGGGTAGGCGGCGACCGACAGCACCTTCCCCTCGGGCATCGCGCGCTTCAGCTCCTCGAGCAGCAGCAGGTAGCCCCCGGTTCCGCTCCGGAGCGGCTCGACGTTCAGCTGGAGCCCTGCGAGGCGCGGGTGTGCCGCAACCAGCTCGCCGGCCGAGCGCACGAACGCGGCCCGCCAGCCCGGGTCGGCCAGCGCCACCGGCGCACCGTTGGGCCCGCCGATCCACGGCATCACGCGCGAGCCATCGAACGCATCCAGGAACCGCTCCACCTGTGCGTCGTCCACCGCCGGGATGCGTCCGTCGTCCCCGGCCGGGCACAGGTGAGGGAAGAGGTCGGTCACGTGGTGGGCGCGCAGCCTCGCCGCGAGTGCGGCGATGGCTGCCGGGTCGCGGTAGCGCCCCAGTTGGTCGGTCTTCCGGTAGCGGACGAACCACTCGTCGGCCCCGAGCCAGCCGTGGGCGAGCCACACCCCGTTGCGGCCCAGGTCGTGGCGGCCGTCGCGCACGTCGAGCCCGGGCGACCAGAGCGCATGAGCCAGGCCCAGGAGCACAGCCAGCCCGGCCAGCACCGCGACCACGCGGCCCAGCGCCACTCCGAGCC
>CAZAIE010000497.1:0-5939 GCA_964485035.1 uncultured Myxococcaceae bacterium
GGGGCTAAAGGGGCCGGGGAGGGGCTCCTCGGTCGAGTCGCCATGTCGTGCCCGAAGTGCGGCAGCGGAGCGGTCTTCCAAGGCAAGTGCCGCGAGTGCGGCGCCATCGCCGACTTGCGCCGCGCCAGCTCCGTCTCCGTCGCCCGCCAGCCGCTGGACCAGGACACCGACGAGAGCACGGTCCTCGAGTCGCGCCGTCGCCGCCCTGCGGACGCCGACGCCGACGCCACCCGGGCCCCGCCCCAGCGCCGCGCCGCGAGCGACGACCCCGACGCCACCCGGGCCGGGCCGTCCCGTTCGCCGCCTCCGTCGGCCGATTCCGAACCCGAGCCGATTGCCAGGCCCAAGCCAGCGGCCCGGCGCCCGGCCGCTTCGGGTGGGCCTCCCCAGGTCGGTCAGGACCGCGCCGCCTGGTATCGCGCCGCCGGCCTTCCCGTCCCGTCCGAGGAGCCGCTCCCGGCGCCAGTGGCCGAGGCGCTGACCGGGCCGCACCCCGTCGAGCCGCTCGCGGCGGCTGCGCTCATCCTGTTCTTCCAGGCGGCGGTCGATGGCGTCGGGGTGCTCCTGGGCCTCTCTCCCATCGCGCTCGCGGGGGCGGGGCTCGAACTGCTCGCCGCCATCCTCCTCCTGCGCGGCGCGGGCATCGGCAGGGCCATGGGCTGGCTGAGCGTGCTCTGGTCCATCGCCTTCGCGCTGATGCTGGCCCTGCTCTTCAAGTACCAGCTCATGGCGGTGCTGAAGGTGGTGCCGTCGATAGCGCTCCTGGGGGCCATGCACGCCGAGGGCAGGGGCATCCGCTGGACGGCCGCCGGGGTCGGCGTGGCCTTCGCGCTCACCGGCCTCGTGGCGACGGTCCGCTTCCGGCCGCCTCCGCTGCCTCGGGGAGCCGATGCGCCACTGGCCGTCTATTCCCCCGCCGACCAGGGCTTCACCCTGAAGGCGCCGGAGGGCCTCGAACTCTACGTCGGAGAGAATGCGCTGAGGTGGCTCCCCGGTGACCTGCGCGCCACTCCGGCCGTCGTCTTCTCCAACGCGGACCAGTCCTTCGTGGGCGGACTGGTGGTGGTCCGCCAGCCCCCCGGCATCGAGCTCTCGAACCTCCTCGTCACCCTCCACGGCGGCTCCGAGCTCCCGGTCCGCAACGCCCGCATCGTCCCCGACTCGCTCCGGGCCTACGAGGGAGAGGGCTACGAGATCGCGACCCCCGGCAGCGGCACCATGCTGGTCGTCCTCGCCCGGGCTCCCGACGGCCGGTCCTTCGCCCTCTTCGGCGTGAGCCGAACGGCGGCCCTGACCCTGAACCAGCAGCTCTTTTCGTCGCTGGCCTGGGGCTTGCAAATCAAGCGCACCGTCTCGGAGGACTAGCGACGGAGGGGCGCGTGATCCAGATCGACCCGGTGCTGCTCGAGTGCGTCGAGCGAGGGACTGTCGAAGGCCTGTCGATGACGGGCATCGTGCCGTCGGCGGTGGGGGCCTCGCGCTATTCGATCGCAGGCCGCGAGTTCTCGGTGCTGGTCAGCCTCTACGGCGACCAGAACGGGCAGATGACGCTGAACCTCTCGAAGTTCACGGCGCTGTTCCTCTCCTCGAAGTTCCTGGGAGAGGAGAAGCCGCCCGACGAGATCGACGAGGACCACCTCGACGCGCTCTGCGAGATCGGCAACATCGTCGCGGGCCGCTTCAAGGACATCCTGTCCAAGACGCAGTACCACTTCGCTGCCATCTCGCTGCCTGCCCTGGTCGCCGGAGCGAACTTCAGCTTCTACCACTACCGTGGGCTCATGACGGTCACCGTGGAGTTCGAGATCTCCGAGATCCCGATGACCCATGTCCACGACCGTGTCTTCACGGCGTCCATCTCGCTGATGGGCACGACGGGCGCCGACCGCCGCAAGTAGTCCCAGGCCGGGGGGGGTCAGCTGGGATTCCTGGGGCGCAGGTGCCCCAGGAGAGGTCGTAGCGCCTCCGGGGTCGTGGCAGGGGGCTGGCATCCTTCGAGGCTGCAGAGGTACGCGGTGGCGCCGATGCCAGCGGCCTTGTCCAGGAACGGTCCTCGCAAGACCCCCTCGGGCGGGGTCTCGCACTGAGCGATGGACAGGGTCGGGGTCCAGTGGCTGCGCGCCTCGGCCACGAGCGGTGCGGTGAGGTCGCAAGGCCCGCGAATCAGCAGGCCCGGCGCGCCGTCCATGAGCGCGTCTGCGGCCGCCCAGAGCCAGCCGAAGCCGAACGGGTGCGTGCGCATCGCCCGGGCGATCTTCGAGAGGTAGGCGCGGACCTGAGCCAGCCGTTCGGAGTCCTGGGTGAGCGCCGCGAGCGCCACCTGTGCTGTGGCGAGCGTCGAGGCGCCGGCAGGCCACGCGTCGTCGTGGAGCGACCAGACTGGCACCGGGAGTTGCTCACCTTCGCTCGGCGCCGCTCGGAAGGCCTGGGCGCCGGGGTCCCAGAAGAGGGCGAGCGCCCGGTCGATCAGCGCGGCGGCCGCGTCCAGCCAGCGCGCCTCGAAGGTCGCGCCGTAGAGGTGCACGAGGCCCTCGGCGAGGTCGCCGTAGTCCTCGAGCAGGCCGCGATGCTGGGCCTTCCCGCCCGCGAACGAGCGCGCGAGATCGTGGCCGTTCCAGTGGTGCTCCAGCACGAACTCGGCGGCGCGGGAGGCGAGCAGTGCCCACCCCGGCTCGTGGAAGGCCACCGACGCCAGCGAGAGGCCGCCGATGGCGAGCCCGTTCCAGCCCGCGAGGATCTTCTCGTCGCGGCCGGGAGCGGGGCGGCGGCCACGCGCGGCGAGCAGGAGTACGCGGGCCTTGTCCAGGGCCTCCTCTTCGCCTCGGTCGAGGGCGGCCTGAAAGGAGAGCACCGTCCGTTCCCCCTCGAAGTTGCCGCGCTCCGTGACCCCGAAGGCGCGTCGGGCCAGCGCCCCCAATTCGGGCCCGAGCACCGCGTCGATCTCCGCCGGCGTCCAGACGAAGCTGCTGCCCTCCTCTCCCGCCGCGTCGGCGTCCTGCGACGAGTAGAAGCCTCCCTCGGGAGAGGTCAGCTCCCGCGTGAGCCAGGTGACGATGCCAAGGACGATCGCCCTGTCGCGGGGGCCCGGGCAGGCGGCCTGCGCGTGGGAGAAGAGGCGCAGGAGCAGGGCGTTGTCGTAGAGCATCTTCTCGAAGTGCGGGACCACCCAGCGCTCGTCCACGGAGTAGCGGTGGAACCCGCCGCCCAGCTGGTCGTACACCCCACCGGTCGACATCCGGTCCAGCGCGAGGCGGACCTGGTCGCGCAGCCCTGCGTTCCCGCTGCGCCGGAAGGCGCGCAGGAGAAGCTCCACGGAGCCCGGACTGGGGAACTTGGGGGCGCCTGCGAAGCCGCCGTGGACCGGGTCCATCCGCTCGCACAGCCGCTCTCCTGCCTGCACCAGATCCTGCTCGGTCGGGAGTTCGTCCACGCCGCCCAGCCCCGCCGCCATCAGCGAGCGCAGCCCCGAGGTCAGCTCCTGCGCGGCGTCCTGGACGTCCGCGCGCCGAAGAGTCCAGGTCTCGAGAATGCTCGCGAGCAGGCGGGGGAAGCCGGGCAGCCCGTGGCGATCGACCGGCGGGAAGTAGGTCCCGCCCCAGAACGGCGTGAGCTCCGGCGTGAGGAACACCGTGAGCGGCCAGCCGCCGCCCCGGCCGGTGAGTTGCACCACGCCCTGGTAGAGTTGGTCCACGTCCGGCCGCTCCTCCCGGTCCACCTTGATGCAGACGAAGCCCTCGTTCATCAGCCGCGCCGTGTCCGGGTTGTCGAAGGACTCGTGGGCCATGACGTGGCACCAGTGGCAGGCCGAGTAGCCCACCGAGAGCAGGATGGGCCGGTTCGTCGCCCGGGCGAGCGCGTGCGCCTCGGGACCCCAGGGGTGCCAGTCGACGGGGTTCTGGGCGTGCTGGCGAAGGTAGGCGGAGGCTTCGGCGGCGAGGCGGTTGGCCATGGGCTCCTCGTTCCCGCGGGGGCGGGCTCGGCCCAAAGGCTATCGGCTAGCCGGCCCGGGGAGCCTGCTTCGCGGCGGGCAGCCGGCCATAGAGTCGCAAGGCCGACACTCCCAGGTTGCCCCACAGCGCCGGGAGCCAGAGAGGCAGCGGCGCGAGGTCCGCGTCGGGGTAGTGGTAGAGCCCGCGGTAGACGAGGACCGCCTCCACCGCGAAGTCCAGTCCCACCGCCAGCGCCGCCGCGTTCTGGGTCACCGGCTGCGAGCGCACCAGCCGCAGTCCGAGCAGGGCGAACAGGCCGAACGCGAGCACGTGCTCGAACGGGTGCAGCAGGGCTGGAGAGACGAGCAGGGCAGGGACAAGCAGCAGCTCCAGCCAGAGCTTCCTCCCGGAAGGGGAGGGCGCCGCCACCCGCTTCAGCGTCGCCTCGAGCCCGAACCCCGCCAGGAGCGTTGCCGCAGCAAAGGGCAGCAGGGCCCAGGGGGGCAGCGGCCCGCCGGGCGACATCACTCCCGAGGCCAGCGAGAGGCAGGTACCGCCCGCGAGAAGGAGGGTGCCCAGCAGGCAGAAGAGGAGGGGACGACGCATGGGGGAATCGGGAACGTGCTGGCACCGCTCGGGAATCTGGAATGGCTCGGTCCGCCCGGCTTCGGGCGGTGGTCCTTCGATAGCACGGGCCGGGGCGTGGTCCCAAGCCCGCCGCGACGCTCGAGCGAGGTGTCTGCTGCGCTCCTCCGTGGTACCCTCCGGGCTCGCCTGGGGGCAAATTCCCGAGGGAAGCTCCAACGATGCATCGCCCGCTCTCCATACTTCTCCTCACCCTGCTGGCGGCGTGCGCTGCCTCCGCCGAGTGGCCCGACGCAGGAGCGGCTGCGGGCGTGGACTCCGGGAGCGCCGGCCGTCTCGACGCCGGGGTGCTCCGGCCGGACGCCTCGACTCCGCGCGACGCCGGGGTGGTGGTCGCGGTCGCGGACACCGGGCCCTCGCTGGTGTGCACCCTCGAGCCCGCGGCGCAGGCCGTCCGGCTCTCCGGCTATGGCCAGCAGTACGAACTGGGCGACCTGATCGAGAGCGGCGGGGAGGTGGCGTTCTCCTACACCTGGAACCAGAAGGAGCGGCGGGTCTGGCTCGGTGAGGCCTCGACGGGGCTGTCCACGTTCGACGGGACGCTGGCCTTCCTCGACGGCGCGCAGCCCCACTTCCTGGACCTCGCGGACGGGCTGCTCTTCGCGGCCGGGGTGGCCGCCTCCGCCACCGGGCCCGCCGGGACCCGCTTCGGCTTCTTCGACGCGAAGGACGTGACGGGCAAGGGGCAGCTGGACGAGACCGTCGTCGCCGTCGGACGGGAGAAGGCTGGGGCGAGGATGGTGCTGCAGGGAGCGCTGGGGGCCGACCTGACCGAGTCCGTGCCGCTGGTCCTGGTCCGGGTGGGGTTGGATGGGCAGATCCTCGAGAAGCAGGGGCTCGCGCGGTCCACGCGCTGGCGCAGCGAGTGGGACCTCGCGTTCCGCTACGACGCGGAGGTGGGGCTGCTCTGCGGCGCCGTCCAGAAGGCCGACCAGGAGGTCCTCGCGCTCTTTCCTCTCTCCACTGCAGCGCCGGCGGTGGTCGAGACCACCCAGGCCCTGACGGCCCCCTCGAAGGTGGAGCGCGCCCAGTTCGGGTGTCGGCTGGCGCTGGGCCCGGAGTTGGTGGCGGTGGCCTTCTCCGAGGGGGATGGCGGCGCGCGCCTGGTCTGGCTGGACACCGAGGGCCGCACGCGCGCGGGCCCGGTCCCCTTCCTCGCGAGCTATCGGGGCGCAGGGCGCTACGACGTGGCGGCGAGCGGCGAGGTGACGGCGCTCGCCTGGCTGGACGACGCCAACCCCAACTCGCCCCGGGTGGCGGTGCGGGTGTTCCCCAGCCCCGCGGCGGCCCCGCTCGCGCTCTCGGCCGACGTGGGACTGGAGCTGGGGCTCTTCGAACTCAAGGGGAGCAGGGTGCGGCTGGTGC
>CAZAIE010000498.1:0-5923 GCA_964485035.1 uncultured Myxococcaceae bacterium
GCTCCGCACCCTCGTCTCCTCCGTCTTCCGGCCCACCGACGAGGACAGGGTCCTCGCCATACTGGTGGACGTGCCCGGCGGAACCGCGCCCGACTCCGACGCCTGGCGCGACCGCAGGGTCATCGCCTTCGAGTGGAAGTCCGCGCTGCACGAGGTCCGCCGCGAGCTGGGGCTCGAGCAGATCCGCCTGTTCGCCTACCCCAACGTCGGCAGCAACAACGCCGAGCTCCCGGCGCAGCTCGCCGAGGTGGACGGAGACCCCTCGCGCCTCGACGTCGCGGCGCTGCAGCTCTCGGGGCGGCCCGTCCCGCTCGAAAAGGTACTGGGCGAGACGCAGCTGCTGCTCGCCCCGACCGAGTTCTCGACCACCGCGCCGCTGAAGCTGCTGGCGAAGAAGTACCGCTTCCGCGCCGCCACCCTCCCCGGCTTCTCGCGGGCGATGCTGCCAGCGCTGGGGCTGGACTACGAGAAGGTCCACCGGCGCGTCGGCGACTTCAAGCAGCGCCTCGACCAGGCCGAGGGCGCGTCCTTCGAGTTCGGCGTGCGCGGCGCGGTCTACCGGCTGGAGGTGGACCTGCGCTTCCGCCTCGCGCACTCCAGCAGCGGCCTGCTCCGCGAGATGCACGCGGCCGGCAACCTCCCTTCCGGCGAGGCGTACATCGTGCCCCACGAGGGCGAGCGCGAGCCCAGCACCACGCGCGGCGAGCTCCCGGTGCAGTTCGGAGACGAGGTGGTGGTCTTCAGCGTGGAGAACAACCGCGCCTTCGCCGCCCGCCCGCACGACCTCGCCCGCACCGCCATGGCCGCGCGCGAGGCGCAGGCCCTGAAGGACGAGCCCGCCTACGGCAACCTCGCCGAGCTGGGCATCGGCGTGCTCGGCGAGTTCGGCATCACCGCCTGCGGCAGCACGCTCCTCGACGAGAAGCTCGGCGTGCACCTCGCCTTCGGGCGCAGCGACCACTTCGGCGGCATGACCTCACCCCGCGAGTTCCAGGACCCGAAGCGCGTCATCCACATCGACTGGGTCTACGTGCCCTCCGTGCAGCCGCTGGTGTCGCTGCGCCGCGTGCAGCTGCGCTACCCCGGGGGGCGCGCCGAGAGCATCGTCGAGGACGACCGGTACGTCGTCTGATCTGAGCGCTTCCGCCTGGCCGTCCGCCATCGCCGACGCGAGTCGGGTATCCTCTGCGCCGCTCGGAACCGGCCCCGCAAGTCGCGCGGCCGTCGAGTGAACGGGGGCAGGCATGCTGCTGACCAAGCGCTACGACTACGTCACCTTCGAGTCGATCCAGATCCACCCGACGCTGCTCAACCACCGCAGCCTCAACGACGAGAAGGTCCGCCACTACCGCGAGGACATCCTCAAGAACGGCCTGCTCGAGCCGCTGGTGGTCTGGGAGCGCAACCGCGGCGAGTTCTTCCTCGTCGGCGGGTTCCACCGACTCAACGCCATCAAGCTCATCCGCGACGAGAAGCCCGACTACTACGACCGCGTCGACGTGCGCGTGGTGGGCGGCGAGCTGGAGGAGATGCGGGCGCTGAACCTGAAGCTCAACGCCGACCGCCTCGACGCGCGCCTCACCGAGTACTTCGACACGGTGATCTTCCTGGCCAACGCGGGGTGGGACAAGGCGAGGATCGCCCAGTTCCTCGACAAGGGCGTCTCGCTGGTCGAGGAGATCGTCCGCTACGTCCCGGGGATGGACTCCCGCATCCGCGCGCTTCTCGACGACGGCAAGCTCTCCTGGGCCCGCGCCAAGACCATGTGCCGCCGCATCCTCGAGGCCACGCCCGGGACCGAGAAACAGGTGGCCGACGCACTGCTGAAGGAGTTCGCCCGCTCCGGCGAGAAGCCCGCGGCGCGCAGGCCGCTCTCCCTGCGCAGCGCCACCAAGCGGCTCGGGGAGCACCTCGAGAAGAACCCCAAGGCGACCTACACCGTCACCGCCAAGGACCTCTTCGCTCTGCTCGCGCTCCTGGGCGGTCAGGCGAACGGGAGCACCGAGCAGTACCTGGAGCGCGTGAAGGCCAAGTTCCCGGGCCTGGTGGAGTAAGCCTTCTCATCCGGGGGAGCACCGGTCTTCCACTGCCGCGCCACATACCGAAAATACATTGCAATATCAATGCATTACAGATCTCCCAGGAATGCCCCTCCAGGCTCCCAGGCTGACCTGGGAGCGCATGAGCCACAGGGGGCTGTATTCAAGCAGCGCTCCCCCCACCTCATGCGCCAGGCGCGGCTCCCAGGAGCCCTGAGGGGCATCCGGGCCATTTTTGAACGCCGATCCAGGCCCTCCAGTCGGTCCCCGTGAGCCCGATCACGCTGGGCCCCGCGCACCTGTGCCCACCCCGGCTCCAAGCCGGTGGCCCGTACGGTAGAGTCCCCCGGCCATGTTCCACCGCGACTCCTGCCGGCTGCTCGCCCCGCTGTGCCTCGTGCTGGCCCTGGGGGGCTGCGCCTCCGTCTACCAGCGCTTCCCCCAGGACGTCGCCGCGTCCTTCGCCCGCGACGACATGCAGCGCCTCGAGACCGAGCTGCTCGAGGTCTATTACCCGGGCCAGCACAAGGAGGCCGCGCACCGCATCGCCGCGAGGCTTCAGCAGTGCGCGGGGAAGCTGCGCGCCCTGCAGACGACCCAGCGGCCGCGCGACAAGTTCCTGGTCTTCCTCACCAGCTCCGACTTCAACAACGCGTACGTGCAGCCGCTGGTGATGGGCAACCCGCAGCAGATGGTGCTGCCGCTGCACCTCTCGCTGGAGTCCTTCGACCTCTTCGACATCGGCACCAATGCGGTGGGCGACGTCGCCTGCCACGAGGCGGTGCACTACGTCACCTCCGAGCAGATCGAGGGTTTCTGGCGCGGCATCAACTTCCTCTTCGGCGGGCTCTTCAACCCCCAGAACTACCTGGACTCGTGGACGCACGAGGGCATGGCCACCTGGTACGAGGCGAGGCTGGGCAAGGCCGTCGGCCGGCCGCGCAGCCCCTACTGGCGCGGCGCCTTCGCCTCGGGCATCGCCTCGGAGGAGGGGCTCGACCCGGGCTTCCTGCACCCCGAGAGCCGCCTGCAGGACGGCTACGGGCCCGCCTACCTCACCGGCCTCGCCTTCGTGGACTACCTCGCCGAGCGCTACGGCGAGGAGAAGCTCTGGCAGCTGGTGGACAAGCAGGCGCGCTCGTTCTTCTCGCCCCTGGGCGTCACGCTGCGCTTCAAGTCGGTGTACGGGCTCTCCATCGGCGCGCTCTTCGACGAGTTCGTGGCGCAGACCAAGCAGCGGGAGGCGAAGCGCAAGCGCCCCACAGGCCAGGCGGCGCTGGCGTCGGAGATCGGCGCGCAGGCGCGGCTCGCGGTCGCCCCCGACGGCACCCTGGCGACGATCAGCTCCGGCCCGGACGAGGTGGCGCGGCTCACGCTGCGGGAGAAGGACGGGACCGTTCGCGCCTCGCGCCGGCTCACCCGAGTGCTCCCCTTCCGCCACCACATCGTCGCCTCGCCGATGGCGATGAGCGGCCTCTCGTTCAGCGCCGACAGCAAGTGGCTGTACCTCGTCGCCGCGGACCTCGCCTCGGACGAGAGCTTCACCTCGCGGCTCTGGAAGGTGGATGCCTCGGACGGCTCCATCGAGACGAGCTGGGACGACGTTACCGGCATCGGCGGGTGCCTCACCCACGACGGGCGCGCCTACGTCTACGCCGCGGTCGCTGGCGACGTGGTCACGCTCACGCGGCTCGAGTTCCCGGACGGGAAGCGCACGGCGCTCACGAGCTTCCCGCCCGGACTGAGCGTGAGCGGCCTCTCGTGCTCGCCCGCCGACGGGCGCATCGCCTTCTCGCAGCGCAGCCCGCGCGGCGCGGACCTGTACCTGCGCGCCGAGGACGGAACGATCACGCGGCTCACCGAGGACGGGCGCTTCAACACCCAGGCCCGCTTCCTCGACGCCGGCCACCTCCTCTTCCTGCGCGAGGCGGAGGGCCGCACCCAGGCGCACGTCGTGGACCTCGCGACGCGCAACGTCTGGGCCACCACCGACGCGCCCTGGGGCGTGGTCGATCCCATGCCCTTCGGCCAGCTCGAGCTGGCGTTCCTCAACCGCGAGGGCTGGGGCTTCTCACTCGACCACGCGCCGCTGGTGCTGGTCGCCCCCGGCGCCGCGCCCGCGCTCGCACCGATCGAGCCCGAAGAACTGGGGGGCATGCTCGCCTCCGCCGCGCGCGCGACCGAGCCGACGGCGCCGGGAGCCCCAGTGCGCTTCGAGCCGCCGCCGTCGCTGAAGCTGCTCTCCGACGGCCCCGCCTCGCAGCTCGACCACCTCTTCATCCCCTCGCTGCGCATCCCCTACGTGATGCTGCTGGGGATGCCCAGCGAGCAGTACCCCGATGACCCTTACCGCTTCGAGTTCGCGCTCTCGCTCCAGGGCGGGGACCGACTGGGCTACCACGCCTGGGCGCTGAACCTCGCCTACGACACGGCGGACAACGCCCCGAGCGTGTCGCTGGGCTACGGCAACGCGCTGCTCGCGCCCTGGTACGTGGACCTCTCCGGCGCGCTCATCAACGTCGGGCCCGCGTACGACCGGATGGCGATGCTCGGCTTCTCGCGCACCTTCTGGACCACGCCCGTGCGCCTGCACCTGATGGGCCTCGACCACCACGACGTGGACGCGGACACCAGCTCGGTCGTGGGGCGCTACCGGTTCGTCGGAGCCGGGCTCGCCGCGGCGTACCTCGCGGGAGAGACGACCGCTTACGGCAGCATCCGGCGCGGCTTGGGGCTCGCGGTGTCCGGCAGCTACTACCCGGAGTTCGCCGCCAGCGACTACGACCTCGCGGACGTCGCGGCCCAGGTGGACCTCTGGGTCCCGCTGCCCATCTCCCGGCGGCACAGCCTGTGGCTCCAGGGCCGCGGCCGGGCGCTGCTCGCGCAGGAGCAGCACCCGCTCCTGGAGGTCGGCGGGTTCTACCGCTCCTCGGTGCTCCACCAGTTCGACTTCACCGCGACCCCGCGCGCCGGCGAGCCCCTCAAGGCCGCGGACGGCGGCGTGCTCGGCCGTCCCCAGCTCGAGTTTGCGGAGGTCCTGCGCGGCTACCCGGACGTCTCGAGCCACGCGACCGCGTACGCCGTCGCGTCGGCTTCGTACACGTATCCCATCGTCATCGACCACGGGTGGGCGTCGCTCCTGTACGTCCTGCCCGCCTTCTTCATCCGGCAGATCGACGTGGAGGTCTTCGGCGAGTGGGCGTGGCTGTGGCCCGGGGTCGAGGACCGGCGCTCCGCGGGTGGGGCGATCCACCTGCGCACCGTGCTGGGGAACCTGCCGCTGACCCTGTACGTCGAAGGCGTCGCGCGCTTCGACATGGACCGCAGCCCGTTCGTCCTGGTCGGCTTCGCGTACGAGTGAGATCCCGATGCGCCACCTCGCCCTGCTGAGCCTCGTCGCCGCGGCGTGCGTCCCCTCCGTCGATGGGGGAGAACGCCCTCTCGAGCTCCTGCTTCCGCCGACGAGCCAGGCACAGCTGGGTTCCAACGTCCCGGCCGACACGGTCTTCGAGATCGCGTTCCAGCTCCCCTACGACGAACTCGACGAGAACGGCGTCCAGCGCCTCATCGGCGACCTCGAGGCGGACCTGGGCGACCGCGTCCAGCTCCGCGCCGCGAACGGGCGTGCCGATGGCCCCACCCTGCCGGTGGCGAGCCGCAGCGTCACCCTCGCGACGTCCCCCGATTCCCGCGTCCGGACCGGTCGGCTGCGCCTCTCGTTCGAGCTGGCCGGCGCTGCTGGCACCTGGACCCTGACCGTTCCCACCGGCTCGTCGAAGCAGCTCGGAGAGTACGAACTCCGCGCGCAGCTCGCCTCGAAGGAGTCGCGCTCCTACCCATGGACGGACTCCGGGCTCGAACGAGCAACCTCCACCTTCCACTTC
>CAZAIE010000499.1:0-5922 GCA_964485035.1 uncultured Myxococcaceae bacterium
GTCCCCGCTCCAGTGGAGCCCGAGGCCAGGGTCGAGGCGGCGCGCATCGAGGACCTGCTGCAGCGCATCGACGAGCTGCGCAGCCGCGGCCAGTACCTCGGCGCAGCCGAGGAGCTGGAGGCGGCGCTGAAGGCCGGCTACACCCCCGCCACGCGGGAGCGGCTGAGCTTCGAGCTGGGGGCGCTGTACGGCCGCCCCGGCTCCGACCCGACCCGCGCCTGCCGCCACTGGCAGGAGCACGAGAGACTGTTCCCGAACGGCCGCTACGACCGCGAGATTGCGCTCGCGGTGCAGCGGCTAGGATGTCCGGGGCCCTGACCGGCCCTCGCAGCGCCCACCGACTTACCCCGTCTCCCCCGCGGCCTTCGCGGCGGGAGCCGCACACGCCGAGAGGCTCCATGCTCGCCCACGCCACCGCGCTCCTCCTCGCCGTCGCCACGCTGGACACCCCGCCTGCACCGGCGGAGGCGCCCGCGACGACGCCCGCTCCCGCCGCTGCCGCGGCCGAGCCGTCTCCCGCTGCACCCGCCGCGGCGGCGCCTGCGCTCCCGCCGGCCTTCTCCTTCGGCTCCTACGGCAGGCTGCAGCTCGGCTACGACATGGCCGACCGACCCGGCGCCCCGGTGAACGTGGTCGGTCACGGCCCGCGCCTGGTGGAGGGCAGCTACCAGGAGCTCAACTTCGGCTACCGGATGCTCGACCCGCGCGGCGCGGACCGCACCGACGCCCACCTGGTGACCACGCTGGGCTTCGCGGAGGACCTGTTCCACTACACCGGCAGGTTCTCGGCGAGCATCGCGGTGCGCAACCTCTACGTCGAGGCGCGCAACGTGCTGACCCGCGACCTCACGGTCTGGTTCGGCTCGCGCATGTACCGCGGCGACGACCTGTACCTGCTCGACTTCTGGCCGCTCGACAACCTCAACACCCTGGGCGGCGGCCTGAGCTACACCATCAAGGGCCTGCAGCTCGACCTGCACGCCGGCGCCAACCGCCTGGACAACGCCTACCAGCTCGAGGTGCTGCGCGCGCCGTCCCAGGACGCGCAGGGCACCGACCAGGTGACGGTGGAGCGGCAGCGCTCGGTGGTCTCGCTGCGCGCGACCTACCCGGTGGGCCCGGGCCAGTTGCGCGCCTACTTCGAGCGGCACGACCTGCCCCCCGGCCAGCGCATCATCCGCGAGAGCGGCGAGTGGCAGGCGCTGCCGCGGGACTCGGGCTGGGTGGCCGGGCTGCAGGCCTCGGGCAGGTTCTTCGACGCGCTCTCGGTGAGCCTGGTGGGCAAGTACGCGACGGGGCTGGGCGCCTTCGGCGAGCTCACCGTGCCCTACGGCTTCGCCCTGGACCGGACCGTCTCCGGCGCGCAGCTGGGGCTGGTGTCGCTGGGCGCGACGTTCGACCAGCCGCGCTGGGCGCTGCCGGTGAACGGCTACTTCGCGAGCTTCCGCGACGCCTCGGGGCTGGACGTGAACGGCCGCAACTACGAGGAGGTGGTGGTCAACGCCCGGCCGGTGGTCTACCTCACCGACCTCATCCACCTCGCGCTCGACGTCTCCTACCAGCTGCGCGCGCCGCACACCCTCTCGGCCGACGGCTCGCACGCGCTGCGCCCGGGGGTGTTCCAGGTGGGCCTGATGCCCATGCTCGTCCCTGGCGGCACCGGCCTGTGGACCCGGCCCGCCATCCGCCTGATCTACGCGGTGCGCGTGCTCAACGAGGACGCCCGCAACCAGCTCTACTCGACCCCCGACGACCCCCGGAACGGGCGTGCGGTGTCGCAGTTCATCGGCGCCGGCGTCGAGTGGTGGTTCAACAGCTCCTACCGCTGAGACGTCGCCCCGGGAACCCCGCCATGCTCCGCGCGCTCGCCACCACGCTCCTCCTCTTCACCCTGGGCTGCACTGCCCCGGCGGACTGCACGCTCACCGCCTGGGTGCGCCGTGCCCACGCCACCGCAGAGGCCCACGCGGACTTCACGCAGGCCGAGCTGGTGGGGAGCTGGAACGGTTGGAAGCGGCCCGGGGTCCGCGACTTCCAGGTCCGCCGCTCCAGCGACGGCACGGAGTGGATGGGGGTGAGCGTGGATCTGGCCGAGGGCGAGTACCAGTACGCCATCCTCCTCGGGGAGGAGCTCCTGCTCGACGAGGCAAACCCGCGCAGCGCCTTCGTCGCCGACCCGCGGCGCAAGGACGCCCCGCGCTTCGAGACCGAGGTCTCGGTGGCGACGCTGGTCTCTCCTTCCCGGGCGCGCATCGAGTCGCTCTCGCTGACCCCCACCGCCGACGGCCTCGCGCTCGAGGCGACGGTGGCGACGCAGGGCGACCGCCTCCCGGAGCTGCAGCTCGAGCTGCGCCGGGGCGGGGAGGCCGTCGCCGCCAGGGACCTCTCGTCGACGCCGGTCGAGGGCGGGTTCGTGGTCCGCGCCGAGGCCACCGCTCTGGCTCGGGGCAAGTACACCGCGACGCTGCGCGCCCGCGACGGCTCGCTGGCCGAGCGCCGCGCCAGCGCGCTGGTGGACGGCCGCGGGCCCCGGACGCTGGGGGATGGCTTGGTCTACCAGGTGATGGTCGACCGCTTCCGGGCGGCCTCACCGCTCCAGGCGCCGAAGAGCCCGGGTGGCCGCGCCGGCGGGACGCTCGATGGGGTGCGCGCGGCGCTCGAGGAGGGCTACTTCGAGAGGCTCGGCGTCACCACGCTCTGGCTCTCGCCGGTGTACCAGAACCCCGAGGGCGCCTTCCCCGGTCGCGACGGCCACGAGTACGAGGGCTACCACGGCTACTGGCCGGTCGAGCCGCGCGCGGTGGACCCGCGGCTGGGCGGCGAGGCCGCGCTCGACGCGCTGGTGGCCGCCGCCCACGAGCGGGGCGTCCGCGTGGTCCTGGACGTGGTCCCCAACCACCTCTTCACCGCGCACCCCTACTACCAGGAGCACGGCCGGGCGAGCGCCGGCGAGGAGAGCTGGTTCCACGACGGCCCCGACGCCTGCGTCTGCGGAGCCGAGACCTGCGGCTGGGGCGAGCGCATCGAGACCTGCTGGTTCACCGACTACCTGCCCGATCTGAACCTGCGCCGCGGCGACGTGGTGGCCCAGGCCGCCTCCGACCTGGTCTGGTGGATGGACCGCTTCGATCTGGACGGCCTGCGCCTCGACGCCGTGCCGATGATGCCCCGCGCCGCCACCCGCGAGCTGGCCCGCGCGGTCCGCTCCGCGGTCTCGCGCCAGGGCCTGGACGGCCTGCTCCTGGGCGAGGTCTACACCGGCCCCGGCCCGGGCGGGCGCTCCGAGATCCGCGCGTACCTGGGCCCGCGGCTGGACGGCCTGGACAGCGCCTTCGACTTCCCGCTGATGTGGGCGATGCGCGACGTCATCGCCCGGGGCGCCTCCGGCTTCGACGCGCTGGAGCGCGAGTTCGCCGAGGGCGAGCTGGCCTGGGAGGGCTCGGGCTCGACCCTCTCGCGCATCATCGGCAACCACGACACCACGCGCTTCCTCTCCGAGGCGGTGGGCGACGCGGGCCGCAGCGGCTGGTACGACCCGCCCCGCCAGCCGGTGGAGGAGGAACCCTACCGCCGCCAGCTGCTCGCCCTGGCCTGGACCTTCACGCTCCCGGGGCTGCCGGTCCTCTACTACGGCGACGAGGTCGGGCTGGCCGGCGGCGGGGACCCCGACTGCCGCCGGGTGATGCCCGACGTGGCGTCCCTGCCCGCCGCGCAGGCACGGCTCCTGGAGCAGGTGGGCCGGCTGGGCCGGGCCCGGCAGGCCGTCCCCGCGCTGCGCCGCGGCGAGCGCCGCCCGCTCTGGTCCGACGCGAACCGCACGGTGGTGGTCCGCGCCGAGCCCGAGGAGGGTGGGGGAGCGGCGCTGGTGGTGCTGTCCCGCGCCGCCGCCGACTCCACCCGCGAGGTCGCCGGACTGCCCGACGGCGACTACCGCGACGTCCTCTCCGACCGCCGCCTGCAGGTGCGCGGCGGCACTGCCAACCTCGCCTTTCCGGCCCTCTCTGCGGCGGTCTACGTCGCCGAGGGGACGCCCGTCGAACCTTGAGCCCGATTGACCCGGAGAAGCCCATGAAGAAGCACGCCCTCACCGTCTGCGCGCTCGCCCTCGCCGGCTCCTGCTGGAGCGGCGAGGAGCTCAAGCCGAAGATCACCAACCACGTCGAGGACTGGCGGGACGAGGTCATCTACCAGCTGATGACCGACCGCTTCGCCGACGGGGACCTGGGCAACAACTACAACGTCGATCGCGCCTCGCCGGGCAAGTACCACGGCGGGGACTTCGCCGGCATCGTCCAGAAGATCCCGTACCTGAAGCAGCTGGGCGTCACCACGCTGTGGATCTCCCCGGTGGTGAAGAACGTCGAGTCGGACGCCGGCTTCGCCAGCTACCACGGCTACTGGACGCAGGACTTCGGCGCGGTGAACCCGCACTTCGGGGACCTGGCCTCGCTGCGGCACATGGTGGACACCGCCCACGAGAACGGGATGAAGGTGGTGCTGGACATCGTCACCAACCACGTGGGGCAGCTCTTCTACTACGACATCAACGGCAACGGTCAGCCCGACGAGCGGGCCTGGACCGACGGCGCGTACACCGGGAACCAGGTGGTCCACGTCTCCGAGTGGGACCCCAACTGGGACCCGCGCGGCATCATGGGCCGGACCGCCACCGGCGAGTTCGGCCCGGCCCCCATCCGCTTCCTCTGGATGCCGGACATCAACCGCATCCCGCCCATGCCCGAGGTGTTCCAGAACCCCAGCTGGTACCACCGCCGCGGCCGGGTGGTGGACCCCGCGGGCTGGAACGACATCGAGCAGGTGGAGAAGGGCGACTTCCCTGGCGGGCTGAAGGACCTGAACACCGAGCGGCAGGACGTGCGCGACGCGCTCTTCGAGGCCTACGCGAAGTGGATCGAGACGGCGGACTTCGACGGCTTCCGCATCGACACCGTGAAGCACGTGGAGGAGGGCTTCTGGATGGACTTCTGCCCGCGCATCCGCAAGCGCGCAGCGGAGCTGGGGAAGAACAACTTCCTGATGTTCGGGGAGGTGTTCGACGGGGACAACAAGAAGGTCGGGCAGTACACGCACAAGGACATGCTCGACACCCTCTTCAACTTCGCCCAGAAGTACACCATCGACGGGGTGTTCAAGTACGGCGCGGGGACCTCCCAGCTCAAGGCCAACTACGAGGCCCGCTACCGCGACTTCAGCGGCGAGCCCTCCAAGGGCATCGGGCTGAACTCCCGGCAGACGGCGGTGAACTTCCTCGACAACCACGACGTCCCGCGCTTCCTCTACGACAACCGCGACGTGGCCATCCTGCACGCCGCCCTGGCCTACGTCTTCTTCGAGGAGGGCATCCCCAATGTCTTCTACGGCACCGAGCAGGAGTTCCACGGCGGCAACGACCCGGCGAACCGCGACGACCTCTGGAAGACCGGCTTCTCCACCGAGACCCCCACCTTCAAGGCCATCGCCCGGCTGGCGGAGCTGAGGCGCAAGCACAGCGCCCTGCGGCGCGGCACCATGACCTTCACCTGGGCCACCGACCACGTGAAGGACGAGCTGGACGCGGGCATCGTCGCCTTCGAGCGCGCGGACGAGGCCCAGACCGCGCTGGTGGTGATCAACACCAGCCACTCCCACGTCTCCAAGACCGGCGACGGGACGAAGGACATGAAGACCTCCTTCGCCGGGGGTACGGTGCTCACCGACGAGTTCACCGGCGAGGAGTACACGGTGGCCGCCGACGGCACGCTGCAGGTCCAGCTCCAGCCGCACCAGGTGATGCTGCTGGTCGAGCCCTGATCGAGGGTTTGGTGGAAGGGGCGGAGGGCCTGGCGGTTGCCGGGCCCTTCGTTTTCTTGGTGTGCCCAGCATGGGCGTGACTTGGAGGTGAAAGTCCTCTGGGGAACCTGA
>CAZAIE010000500.1:0-5882 GCA_964485035.1 uncultured Myxococcaceae bacterium
GGTGGACGCAGGCGCCCTTCCCGTCGCAGTGGTCGTCGGTGCACGCGTTGGTGTCGGCGGAGCAGGCGGCGGTCGCGGCCTTGTAGGTCGCCACGCACGCGCCGGTGGACGGGACGCAGCCCACCGCGGCCTCGCACTCGGTGGGCGCGCGGCAGGCCTTGGGGTTCGTCCCCACGCAGGCGCCCCCGCTGCAGGCGTCGGTGAGGGTGCAGGCGTCCCCGTCGTTGCAGGCCTTGCCGCCGCACTCCGCGTCGGCGCAGTCCGTGTCCCCGTCGCAGTCGTCGTCGATGCCGTCGGTGCAGTTCGTCTCCGAGGGCCGGCAGCCGCACGCGCCGCCCTTGCAGGTGTCGCCGGCCGCGCTGCACCGGGTCCCGTCGGGGAGACGAGCGTGGGTGCACCCGCTCGCCGGGGCGCAGGCGTCGGCGGTGCAGGGGTTCCCGTCGTCGCAGGGCGTGTCGCCGGCCTTCACGCACGACCCCGCCGCGTCGCAGGTCTCGCCGTAGGTGCAGGCGTCGCCGTCGTCGCAGGCAGTCGCGGCGGGCCGCTTGGCGTGGACGCAACCGCTGGCCGGGTCACAGCTCCCGCCGGGCTCCCAGCACTGGTCGTTGGGCGGGGTGGAGCAGTCCCGGGGAGCGCCGCTGCAGCGCCCGGCCTGGCAGCCGTCGCCGAGGGTGCAGGCGTCGCCGTCGTCGCACGCGGCGGCGTCGCAGTCCGGGTCGGCGCAGTCGGTGTCCCCGTCGCAGTCCTCGTCCTTGCCGTCCGCGCAAGCGGACTCCCGCAGAAGGCAGCCGCAGCCCGGGGCCCCCTTGCAGTCGGCGTCCTTGCAGTCGGCGTCGCCGTCGCAGTCCTCGTCCCGGCCGTCCGCGCAGGCCTTCTCCGTGGCCGTGCAGGCCACGCACGCCGCCGCCTCGCAGCGGGAGCCCTCCCCGCACGCGACCCCGCGGCAATCGGCCACGACGCAGCGGTCCAGCTCGCAGACCCGGCCCTCGGGACAGGCGGCGCCGTCGGGGCAGATGGTGGAGAGACACTCGCCGTCGACGCAGCGCTCCCCGCCCGCGCAGGCGACCCCCACGCAGCGGCGCGCCACGCAGACCCCGCCCTCGCAGGCTGCGCCGTCCGCGCAGGTCCGACCCGGACAGTCCCGCGCCAGGCACCGCCCCGCGGCGCAGACCTCGCCGGAGCCGCACGAGACGCCTACGCAGCTCGCCTGCACGCAGGCGCCCCCTGCACAGACCTCGCCCGCGGGACACTCGGAGGCCCCGCACGCGCGCGGCAGGCAGGCCCCCCGGGCGCAGGCCTCCGCGGACGGGCAGGTGACCGGAAGGCAGTCCGAGGCGACGCAGCGTCCGTCCCGGCAACCCTCGAAGGCGCGGCACGGCCGCCCGGCGCACGCGCCCGGCAGGCACGTGCCCCCCACGCAGTGCTCGCCCTCGCCGCAGCGCAGCCCCACGCAGGACACCTCGGTGCACGACTCCTCCAGGCACACCTGCCCCGCCGGGCAGGTCCCGTCGCTGCACGCGCTGGGGACGCAACGGCCGGCTGCGCAGAGCGAGCGCTCGGGACAGACCACGCCCACGCAGGAGAGCGGGACGCAGCGGCCCTCGAGACACCCCGCCCCCTCGCCGCAGACCACCCCGGCGCAGGACTGGTCCAGGCAGCGGCCGCCGCCGCACACCTGTCCGGCGGGACAGGCGACCCCGACGCAGGCGACGTCCACGCAAGCCGCGCCGGCGCAGACCCCGCCGCTGCCGCAGGAGGCCTCCGCGCAGTCCACCGGGAAGCACTCGCCGTGGGCGCAGCCCTCGCCCGCCGGGCAGCTCACGTCCAGGCAGTCCCGGGCGACGCAGCGTCCGTTCACGCAGGCGGTGCCGCTCCTGCACGGGCCGTCGTCGCAGCTGGCCAGCAGGCAGCGCCCGGCGAGGCAGGTCTCCCCGGTGGCGCAGGCGGGGCAGCTCACGCAGCGCTGAGCGACGCACGACGCTCCCGCCACGCACTCCTCGTCGCCGCGGCAGGGTGGGCCCACCTCGCTCTTGGGGCAGGCCGCGAGGGCGAAGAGGGTCACGAAGAGCGCAGGGTTCCACCGAAGGTGCAGGTCCATGTCGTCTCCCCCCACCTGAAGGTCGGGGGCGCACCGAAGTCGCCCGCCGGCCCCGAATACGTCCCTGCCCCGCTCACATCGCCGCGCCCAGCTCCAGCCCCACGAACGTCCGCTGGTCGCGCAGCGCGATCCCCTCGGGGGCGGTGGTGAACTCGGTGCTGGTGAAGCGGCCGCCGGCGCGCAGGAAGAAGTACTCGGCCGGACGCGCGGTGAGCCAGCCCTCCACCGACCAGGCCCGGCTCATGTGGTTGGCCGCCCGCTTGGAGAGCAGGAAGCGCGGGCCGCCGGAGACCTCCACGCCCAGCGTCTCCCCGAGGATCGGCTGGGCGACCCTGAGGTGCAGCTCGGTGGAGAGGTGGCGGGTGCTCAGCGCCGGCCCGTCGCAGTCGAAGAGGGTGCGCTCGGAGGCCCAACCGAAGCCCAGGCCCACGCGCGGGAGGTTCGCGCCCAGGGCGTAGCGCCACCCGGCCCGCAACACGATCTCGTCGTCGTCCACCGAGCAGGTCGCGCCGTCCCGGGCCCCGCCCTGCACGAGCGCCTGGGCCAGGTTGCGCCGGTAGTGCCCCTCGAGCGAAAGGTCCGAGAGCCAGCTCTCGCGCAGCGAGGAAACCAGCCGCAGGGGGTACAGCGCCGCCGCGACGCCCAGCCCGGCCATCGCGTCCGGCGAGGTGGGCGCGAGCGGCACCACGGTCCTGGTGGAGAAGCTGCGCAGGCTCGCCCCGGCCCCGACCGCCACCACCGCGAAGGCGGGCTTCAGGGGCTCGCTCGGCGCGCGCTTGCGCACCCCGCTCTCGCGATTCGCCTCGTCTCCCACGTCCCCCACGCCGGCCTGCACCACCGGGTCCGCGGGCGCCTCGACCACCGGCGCCGGAGGCGGGGCGGGCGGGGGCACGAGGACGTTGCGCGCGGCTTTCAAGAGACCCGCCACCAGCGGGCGCGCGCGGGCCACGTCCAGCTTCCGGGTCCAGGGCAGCGCCTGCTCCACCGGCGTGGCGTCGGCCTTCGCATAGACCTGCCCGTCGATCTTCTTGGCCTTGGGGACTGCGGTGAAGACGATGAGCCGCTCCGCGCCCAGCGCCTTGAGCAGCCGGGTCCTCCCGTCGAGGGAGGCGAGCGCCGGGCCACGCAGCTTCTGCGCCTCGATGGCCTTCAGGGTCGCGTCGTCGTCGACCAGCCGATGCCCCAGCTTCTCCTTCAGCGCCGCCCAGAGCGGCCTGTAGGTCTCCAGGTCGGGCCGTCCGTCTCCGCGCAGCGGCGGGACGGCCACCACCGGCGGACCTTGCGTGTAGTCGTCCTCCGAGAGGTCGAGCCCCAGCGACGGCTTGTCGTTGGAGAGGTCGAGGCCGAGTTGGGCGCGGGCCGCGGCCGGGACCGCGAGCGCCAGGAGGGAGCAGAGAACGGGCAGGGGACGCATGGCTGTTTCGCTCCGGGCTACGTCGGGTTGCAGCCGAACTCCACGAAGAGCTGGCCGGTCTTCCCCTGGGTGACGGCAGTGCAGGTGTCGTCGCAGAAGAACAGCGTCTTCGGGGCCTTTGGGTCGTCGAAGTACCAGCCGTTTCCACGGACGCACCCCTCGCGGGACTGCACGTTGACGAAGGTGACCTCCGGGCCCTCGTCGAGGACGAAGCGGACCTGCCCCTGCGTCTTGTCCACGCGGTCGCCGGGGGGAACGGCGAACTCGCACCCCAGCGCGCTGCGGCGGATCTGGGTGAGCGCGGTGAGGAAGGCAACGTCGGCGTTCTTGGCGGTGTCCACGAGGATGGCCTTCTCGGTCCCCCCGGCCTCGGCGATCCGGTTGAGGGCGTCGAGGTCCTTGCCCACGCCGATGACGAAGGTCTTCACCGGCGGGTCGGCCTTGGCCGCGGCGCTCGTCACGGCGAGCACGTTGGCCAGGCTGTTGGGCAGGCCCTGGGTGACGCCCTTGCAGACGTTGTCGGGCATGCCGTCGGTGGCGAGGACGATGACCGACTTGTGGGTGGGGTGCTTCTTCGCCCAGTCCGAGGTGTAGGCGGTCGCGCCCTCCATCACCTTCACGGTGGGCGTTCCGCCGGACATCTGCTGCTGGTCCAGCGAGGCGGCGATGGTGGGGCCCACGCCGGGCAGCGTCGCGATGTTCACCGCGGGCGTCTCGTACGCGGAGATCTGGCACTGCGCGCGCAACGGGAAGTACTGCATCCCCACGCCCAGGCCCTCGAACTCCTTCATCTGCACGAAGGACTTGAGCGCGCTCTTCACGCCCACCCACTTCTGGTCGTAGTCCATGGAGTAGGACACGTCGAGGACCACCATGAGGTCCAGCGGCGAGAGGGAGATGGTCTTCTTCTCCGTCGCACAGACCTCGGTGAGTCCGCCGTCGGAGGGGCTGGGGAGCGAGCCGTCCCGGTCCGCGACCGACCCGTCGCGGTCGGTGGGGAGCGAGCCGTCGCCGGTCCACCCGCCGTCGCCCTGGCCAGGGATGGGCGGGTCGGCGTCGAGCACGTAGTTGGCACAGGCCAGGCTGGTGAGGGTCAGCGCGAGGATGACGAGGTGGTTGCGGTTCATGGTGGTGCGCTCCTTCGCTAGCCCGGGCAGGGGACGAACCCGCCGCACCCGTCCGGCATGTTGCCGGGGGCGATGCAGTCATCCTCGGTCTTCGGCTTGCAGCCGCACTTGCCGGCCGTCACCGCGCCGCAGGTCTGGTACTGCTGCGTGCACGGACAGTTGAGGTTGATGCCGCACGCGCTCACCGCGCCGCAGGTGTCGCCGGCGTTGCCCGCGGGGCAGACCGGCTTGGTGCAGCAGGCGTTCTGGTAGCAGACCTGCGTGTTGGGCGTGCAGGTGGAGACCATGGTCCCGCCGCAGCCGTTGGGCTTGCCGTTGTCGCCACAGTTCGCAGGAGCGGTGGGCACGCAGGTGCAGGTGCCAGCGGTGGTGGCGTTCCAGCCCACGCAGGCGTTGTTGGTGTACGGCGAGACCGCGGAGCAGTTGCAGGTGAGGTTCTGGTCACCCGGGCCGTCAGGGAAGGCGGAGGTGGCCCCGGCGGAGCACGGCTTGCCCACCGCGCCGGTGGCGTTGTAGTCGGCGCAGCTCTTGTCCGCGCTGCAGGTGGCGCTGGCGCCCGAGCCGTTGCAGTGGTTGCCGGAGCTGCAGGAGCAGCTGATCGTCGCGCCGGTGCAGGTGTTGGTGAGCGGGGCGCAGGTGTTGGCGGGGCAGACCGCGGTGTTCACGCAGCAGGTGCCCTTGTTCGCGCCGCTCACCGGCGTGGTCCCGGCCAGGCACAGCCCGCTGCCGCTGCAGGGGCAGGTGATGAGCGTGCCGTCGCCGCGGTCGAAGGCGTTGCCGTTGGAGCAGGTCTGGCCGGCGGCGCCGTTCGCGCCCAGGCTGGTGCAGGTCTCGAAGGCGGCGCAGACCCCCGCCTTGCAGTAGTTGCCCGAGCGGCAGGGCCGCGGGAGGTCGGTGTTGGTGCAGGGGTCGTGGACGGGGGTGCAGGGGTCGCCCACGTTCCCCGCGGGGATGGCCGGGGGCGTGCAGCAGGTGCCGCTGGTCGCTCCGCTGACCACCGCGTTGTTCTTGTAGCAGTTGCCCGCATCGCACCGGCAGGTGAGGCCCCGGGTGTCGCCCGGGTACCGGGGGAAGTCGACCGGGTCGTCGCCGTTGGAGCAGATGGACCCCGGGTCGCCGTTGGTGAACTTGGCGCACCCGTCGTAGGGCCGGCAGATGCCGTTGGAGGCGGCGTCGCAGTAGTAGTTGGCGTCGCAGCCGCAGGCGATGTCGGCGTTGGTGCAGCTGTTCTTCAGCGTCACGT
>CAZAIE010000501.1:0-5872 GCA_964485035.1 uncultured Myxococcaceae bacterium
CCCCCGCGGTGCCCGCCTCGCCGGCCGTGGCTCCGGAGACCACGGCGCTGCTCGCGGCCGCGGCCCGGGTGCGCGAGGCGATCCTCTCCGAGGTGCGCAAGGCGGTCGTCGGCCAGGACGAGACGCTGGACCTCATCCTCTGCGGCATCGTCGCTGGCGGCCACGTGCTGCTCGAGGGCGTACCCGGCGTGGCCAAGACGCTGATGGTGCGGGCACTGGCGCGGGCGGTGAGTGCGGGGTTCAAGCGCATCCAGTTCACGCCCGACCTGATGCCGGCCGACATCCTGGGCACCAGCGTGTTCGACCTGAAGCAGAACTCCTTCGCGCTGGTGAAGGGGCCCATCTTCGCGGACCTGCTCCTCGCCGACGAGATCAACCGGGCCCCGGCGAAGACCCAGGCGGCGCTGCTGGAGGCGATGCAGGAGCGGACGGTGAGCCTGGAGGGCGCGCTGCACCCGCTGCCCGGCATCTTCACCGTCTTCGCCACCCAGAACCCGGTCGAGTCCGAGGGGACGTACCCGCTGCCCGAGGCCCAGCTCGACCGCTTCCTCCTGAAGATCGAGGTCGGGTACCCGCGGCCCGAGGAGGAGGACTTGATCCTCGAGATGGTGGACCGGGGCTTCGACGCCGGGAACGTGGAGCGGGCCGGGGTGCGGCCGGCCGTCTCCGTCGAGCAGTTGATGCAGGTGCGCGCGGCTCTGTCGACGGTCCGCGTCGAGCCGCCGGTGCGCGCGTACGTCCGCCAGCTCGTGGCCGCCACCCGCTCCTCGCCCCGCGTGCGCCTGGGCGCCGGGCCTCGCGCCGCGGTGCACCTGCTCCTCGCCGCCAAGGCCCTGGCGGTGCTGCTGGGCCGGCCCTTCGTCACCCCCGACGACATCCGCCGCCTCGCCCCCCCGGTGCTGCGCCACCGGCTGCTCCTGTCGCCCGACGCGGAGATCGACGGAGCCACCGCGCAGGACGTGCTCGACGAGATCCTCCAGGCGGTGGAGGTCCCGCGGTGACCGAGCCGTCCCCAGCTCCGCGCAAGCCCGAGCGCTTCCGGGGCTTCGTGCCCACGCCGCGGCTGGTGCTCTTCGCCTTCCTGGGCGTGCTCCCGGCGGTGCTGGGTTTCGCGGTCCCGCAGCTCTACGCTGCGGCGCTGCTCTTCGACGTGGCGCTGCTCGCGCTGGCCCTCGCCGACCGGCAGCTGGCCCGCGGCGCGCGGGTGGAGCTGCGCCGCTCGCCCCGGGGCAGGGTGAACGTGGGCGTGGAGAACCGGGTGGTGGTGCGGGTGCGCAACCTGGGCCCGGGCCGGGTGCGCCTGAGGGTGCGCGACGATGTCCCGGATGGATTCACCTGCCGGGGCGAGACCTTCGACCTCGAGCTGCGCGGCTTCAAACAGGAGGACCGGGAGTACACCGCGACCCCGCCGCGGCGCGGCCGCTTCGGCTTCGGAGACCTGCACGTGCGCGCCCTGGGGCCGTTCGGGCTGTGCGCGGTGGAGCGCACCTTCCCCGCCCACCTCGCGGTGCGGGTCTACCCCGACATGCGCGGCGCCTCGCGCCTCCTGCTCGCCACTGCCGCGCGCGACCTCGCCAACCTGGGCCTGCGCCGGCTGCGCCGCGACGGGGCGGGCACCGAGTTCGCCCGGCTGCGCGAGTACGTCCAGGGCGACTCGATGCGCGACGTGGACTGGAAGGCCACCGCGCGGAGGCACCGCCCGGTCACCCGGGTGCACGAGACCGAGCGCAGCCAGACGGTCATCCTCTGCGTGGACGCCGGCCGGAGCATGGCGGCGCGGGTGGACGCGCTCACCAAGCTCGACTACGCGGTGAACGCGGCCCTCTTCCTCGCCTTCGTGGCCATCAAGAACGGCGATCGGGTGGGGGTGGTGGTCTTCGCCGACGGGGTGCGTGCCTTCCTGCCGCCCGAGGCCGGGCGCCGCCAGTACCGGCGCATCGTCGACGCGCTCTACGGGGCCGAGGCCGCGCTCACGCTGGTGGACTACCACGGGCTGTTCCGCGAACTCTCCTCCCGGGCCCGCAAGCGCTCGCTGGTGGCCATCTTCACCGACCTGCTCGACGAGCAGCAGGCGCGCTCCATGGTCGCCCCGCTGCACCGCCTGGCCCACCGCCACGTGCCGCTGTGCATCACCCTGCGCGACCAGGGCATCGAGGACCTGGTGCGGGCCCGGCCCGCCGAGCCCGACGACGCGTTCCGGCAGGCGGTGGCCCACGAGCTGCTCGAGGAGCGGGAGCACCTCAAGGCGCTCATCGCCCGGGACGGGGTGCAGCTGGTAGACGCGCCCCCCACCGAGCTGACGCTGGCGGCGGTGAACCGCTACCTGGAGGTCAAGCGGCGTGGCCTGCTGTGACCTGCGCCGCGTCCTCCCCGCGCCCGCCGCGCAGGAGGTAGAGGGTGAGCCCCGCGGCCATCGCGGCGGCGAACGCCAGCTTCACCACCGAGGGCAGCAGCGGCTCGTGGATCTGCGAGATGGTCCCCTCGATCATCCCCGCCACCACGAACACCGGCATGGTGCCCAGCACCAGGCGCACCGCGGTCCGGCCCTCGACCTTGAGTGCGTCGCCGCGGGAGCGCGTCCCCGGCGCCACCAGCGCCCGGCCCACGATGAGCCCGGCTGCGCCCGCGAAGCAGATGGCGCTGATCTCGGGGACGCCGTGCGGCAGGATCCACGCCCAGAACCAGACGGCGTGGCCCTTGGCCTCGTAGGCCACCGCCAGGGCCCCCAGGAAGACCCCGTTGACGAACAGCAGGATCGCGGTGCCGATGCCCAGGGTCAGCCCCAGGGCGAAGGCCAGGAAGGCGACCTGGATGTTGTGGGTGAAGAGGAAGCTGGTGAAGGCGGTCTGCTGCCCCGCGGACATCGCCTCGTCCTTCTTGGACTCCGCGCTGACCCGCTGGTCCGGGTCCAGCGACTGGTGGTCGGCGGGCACGAGGTAGATGGCGGCCCCGGAGTCGAGGTGCATCGCCGCGTAGCCGAACAGGCCGCCCGCGAAGAAGAGCGCGTACGCCGCCGCCACCGCCCGCCACTCGGCGCGGACCAGCCGGGGGAAGCCGCGCCAGAAGAACAGCGCCGCGTCCCGCAGCCGCGGGCGGCGGCCGGGGTAGGTCTGCGCGTAGCCCCGGGCCACCAGGTCGTTGAGCGACTCGACCAACTCGGCGGAGGCGGAGCGCCCGCGCGCCCAGAGCAGGTCCGAGGACGCCGCGCGGTAGAGGCGGCCGAACTCGCGCGCCTCGGAGAGGTCCAGGGCCTTGAGCCCCTCGCGCTCGATGCGGTCGAGCAGCCGGGAGAGCCGCTCCCAGCGCGGCCGGCCCTTTTCGATGAATTCGTTGAGGTCCACGGCGCCATCTTGCCAGAATCAGCAGGAGAGGGAGGCCGAGCATGGACGAGGTGATCCGCCGGCTGGAGTCGGTGCACGTGGTGCGCACGCCGGAGTACGTGGAGTTCGAGTTCCCTCTCGCGGGGCTGATGTCCCGCTTCCTCGCCTGGGGCCTGGACGTGCTGGTCTCCACGCTCATCGCGGCGGTGGCGACGCTGCTGGTGTCGTTCGGGGGCTTCCTCGTGCCCGGGCTGGCGATGGCCCTGGTGTTCATCATCTGGTTCGTCGTGAACTGGGGCTTCTTCCTCTTCCTCGAGTACCGCTACGCGGGCCAGACGCTGGGCAAGCGGGTGATGGGCCTGCGCACCATCCAGGACAACGGGGTGCGCGTGGGCTTCTACCAGGCGGCGATGCGAAACCTGGTGCGCGGCGTGGACCACCTGCCGGTCCTCTACCTCGTGGGCGGCGCGCTGGCCCTGCTCTCCAGCAAGTGGCGCCGCCTGGGCGACCTCGCGGCGGGGACGGTGGTGGTGCGCGACCGGCGGCGGGCCATCCCCGCGTCCATCGCCAGGCCCACCGAGCGGGTGCCGGCGCTCGAGGACAAGAGGGTGGAGGAGCGGGTGCGGCGCGCCTCGGTCGAGGAGCGCGAGGTGCTGCTCTCGGCGGCGCTGCGGCGCGAGGAACTCTCGATGGAGGCGCGGCTGGGGCTCTTTGCGGCCCTCGCCGCCTACGTGACCGAGCGCTTCAACCTCCCCAAGCCCGAACACCTCTCCGACGAGAAGTGGGTCGTGGCCCTCACCTCGCTGCTGGTACGCGACCGGCCCTCGCTCTCCTCGCCTCCCCGCAAGCAGCCACGGGCGTGATCGGCCCCGCGCTCGCGCTCGCGCTGACCGCGGCGCCGGTGTTGGCGCTGGTGCCCTTCGGGGCCCAGCCCTCGTCCGTCCAGGCGGTCGCCCGCGGGCTCGAGGCCGCAGGCCTGTGCGTCCGGGTCGAGCCTGCTCGCCCGCGTCCCCAGGCCGGCACGGGACCCCTCCAGGCGGAGCTTCTGCTCCAGGCGCTGCGCGACGAGCCGCCCCCAGGCGCCTTCCGGGCGCTCGCTGTGGTCGACGTCGAGATCGTCGCTCCGGCTCGCGCTCCGGGCCAGCCGGGCCGGCGGGTGAGCGGGTGGAGCGAGCTGGGGGGCCGGGTCGGCGCTGTCTCTACTTGGCTCGATCGCCTGGGCGCTCCGACGGCCCCGCTGCTCGCGCGCCGGCTGGGCACGCTGGGGCTGCACGAGGTGGGTCACCTGCTGGGGCTCGGCCACTGTCGGGACCCTGGCTGCGCGATGCACGCCGGCCCGCGGCCGGCTCCTCGCCTCTGTCGCCGCTGCAGCAACCGGCTCCCGGTCTCACCCCAGGTCGACGACCTCCAACCCGCCGTCCGGGTGGCCGACCAGCACCCGCCCGTGGGCCGAGGTCGCAAGGCATCGGGCGCCAGCCGGGAAGTGCCGGGAGCCGACCAGATCCCCTGAGGGCGCCCGCCACACCCAGAGGCCGGTGGGGCCCAGGGCTGCCAGGTGTCGGCCGGCGGTGCGCAGTGCCTGCAGGGGCGCCCGGGGTGGCGTGTCGTCCCTGAGCAGCGCGACGGCGTGCTGGCCGCGCCCGGCGAAGAGCCGCGGGAGCGCGCCGCCCTCGTGCAGCGTGGCGAAGGAGTCGCGGCCGACGGCGAGCAGGGCGGTGACCAGCTCGGGGGCCGCGAACCTCAGCGGCGGCTTGGGCCTCCAGGTGGGCGGTCCCCAGACCCGCAGCTCGCTCACCCGCTCGTCCTGGACCCTCCAGGAGTCGGGCGAGACGGCGGGCGCGCAGGTGGCCAGGCGGCCGTCGGGCAGGAAGGTGCACAGGCCCTGTCCGTGGGGCCCCAGCGCCGCGGGCAGGTGGCGCACGCTCGCTCCCGGGGGATCGTCGAGTGCGACGAGCTCCAGCGCGGCGTCGCGGCCAGCAGGGACGACTCCCAGCGCCCCGCTGGGTGAGACCTCGAGCAGCGAGCCGGAGAACTCGCCGAGGACCTCTCCGCTCGCGGTGGACACTAGACGCGTCCAGCTACCGCCCTGGCGGTCGGCGAGCACGACGGCCAGGCGGCCCCCGCCCGCATCGAGCAGGCGGACCAGGCGCAGGCCGGCGAGGTCGAGCGTCGCCAGGGCCCGGCCGGAGGGAAGGCCCCAGAGCGTGAGACTGGTCCCGCTCGCAGCGGCGAGCCGCAGCGTGTCCGCCGGCCGTTCGGCCGCGACCGGGCAGGCGCACCACGGGCCCACGGGCAGGCTGAGGAGGAGGCGGCCCTCCTCCACCCCGAAGCAGCCGAGCTGGCCGTCGGAGCGGCCGACCAGGAACCCGCCACCGGGGAGGAACTCGGGCGCCTGAGCGAACCGCGTCGAGTGCAGCAGGCGCAGGTCGGCCAGCTCTACCGACCAGACCCGCGTCTCGCCATCGGCCCCGGTGCTGACCGCGATGCGGCCGTGCTCTGCGAGCGCGACGTGGACCACTGCACTGGAGTGTCCGGTGTGCGCGCGTGACGGG
>CAZAIE010000502.1:0-5868 GCA_964485035.1 uncultured Myxococcaceae bacterium
ACCTGGCTCGGCGCCTTCGACGAGGACACCAGGCTGGTCGGGGCCATCGCCTGGAGCGAGACACCCGACCTCGTCGACCTCGACCGGCTGATCGTCGCCCCGTCCGCCCATCGCCGCGGCATCGGCCGCGCGCTCGTCGAGGCGGCGCTCGAGCATGCCGGTTCTCGCCGCGCCATCGTCTCCACTGGTCGGGGCAACCTGCCCGCGCGGATGCTCTACGAGCGCCTCGGGTTCCGCTGGCTCGAAGACGCCGAGGTCATCCCAGGCCTCTGGGTCAGCCGCTTCGCGCGCGAGCCCCGTCCGTAAGAGCCCGCTTCAGCGGGCTTGATCCGAGCTCGGTCCGTCCCAGATAGAGACGGGGGATTCATCCCCCGGCCCTCGAGTTCCAGGAGCCGGCGCTTGCGCTCCACTCCGCCGGCGTAGCCCGTGAGCCCGCCGTCCGCCGCGACGATCCGGTGGCAGGGCACGACCACCGAGAGCGGGTTGCGTCCGGTCGCAGCGCCAGCCGCCCGCGCCGCCTTGGGCCGCCTGCACCGACGCGCCAGCTCCGCGTACGAGAGCGTCTCTCCGAATGGCACCCGGGCGATCTCCTCCCACACGCGCCGCTGGAACTCGGTCCCCTCGGGGGCCAGCGGCAGGTCGAACTGGTGCCGGCGTCCCGCGAAGTACTCGGCCAACTGCTTCGCGCAGCGCGAGAGGACTGGAGACGATGGGGCTTCCCGCCAGTCCGCCTCGACCCCGTCGAAGTGCGCCTGCCCCTCGAACCAGAGGCCGATCAGCTGCTGCTTCCGGGCCGCTGCCACCAGCGTGCCCAGCGGAGACTCCAGTCGGGCGTACTCGATCATCGCGACCCCTTCTTGGCCTTCGGCTTTCGCCCCGACACCTCGACAGGCTTCGTCTTGCGCGGGCGCTTGCACCGTGCCGCCGCCTCCACCGCGAGCGTCGCCCAGCGCCGCATCGTCTCCGGGTCGTCCAGCGCGTCGTCGGGCGGGCTCCAGTAAGACATCTCCACCGCCTTCCCGTCGCGCTCGTAGGTGAAGGCACATCCGCCCGCCTTGGCGAAGGCCTCGCGCGTCTGCGCGTCCACCTTCAGGAAGAGCTGCTCCCCGGCGATGAGGCCTATCGAGAGGTCATCCAGGAAGACGGTGTGGCCGCCCATCATCGCCCGCGCCCGAACGGGACCGAGCGGCTCCAGGAGGTCCAACACGTGGGTCACGAACGTCGCGTCGCGCATGGCGCGCATTGTGCGCCAGGTCGGTACTCGGGTCAGCCACGGCTCATGGGGTATCCAACTCCACCGCCACCGACGCCGGATCGTCTCCCTGGCCGAGGAACCGCAGCGTCAGCGGCCCGAGCCGGACGCGGTCCCCGTCGCATCCCCGCTCCTCGGCGACCTCGCGCTCACCTTCGTAGAGCGTGAACACCGCCGTGAGCATGCTGCGCGGGAACGCATCCTTCGCCGCCGAGGCGATCCGGTGGCGCACGCAGTCGACCCCGAGCGCGTACCCGGTCCCGGGAACGGCGACCTTCTCTCCCTCGGCGATCGTGAGATTGAGCGTTGGCATCTGCCGGCCATCATCGACGCGACCCCGGGGGACATCGCAAGCCCGCCGCCCGCTGTTGTGCGCAGAATGCCCTCCTTCGGCCGTCCTGGAGGCACCATGCCCACGCGCGCCTGGCTCTCGCTTCTCCTCGCCCTCTCGCCCTCGCTCGCGCTGGCGCAGGAACTCGTCCCCAACGGCGGCTTCGAGGACGGCGCCACAGGCTGGAACGGCGGGCGCGTGGTGGCCACGTCGCCCCACGCCGGTGCCGCGTGCCTGGAGATCGACGACGCCAGCGCGACCCAGAGCGTGGCCGCGCAGTCCGGGAAGCTGCCGGTCGTCGCCGGCAAGGCCTACCGCTTCTCGGTGTGGGTCCGCGCCGCGGTGGAGGGCCAGATCGCACTGGTCACGCTGAACCAGTTCCGCGCCGACGGCTCGTGGATCTCCGGAAACAACCTGGACTTCACGGTCGGCGCGGGCAGCGCCTGGTCCGAGTTCGCGGTGACGCTGCGCCGCTTCCACGTCGAGGCGACCCAGGTCGCCATCTCGCTGCGCCCGGTGGCCTGGACCGACGGCGGTGAACTGACGGGCAAGGCCTGGTTCGACGACGCCTCCTTCGCGCAGGCCACCGGCGTCACCGATCCGATCTGGGGACGCTGGCTCGCGCACCCGTCCGCCTCGGTGAGGCTCTGGGTTCCCGCCACCGAGCAGAAGGTGCAGCCCGACGATCGCCTCGACGACTCCGCGCCCACGGTCGCCGCCATCGCCTTCGAGGCCGCGCGGGGTGAGGTCGAGCCGGCCCAGGTCGCGCTGCTCCCCGCCTCCTCCGGCGTTGTCTCCTCTGCGGTCTTCTCCGCGCTCTCAGGCCCCGGGGGCGCATCGATCCCCGCGAGCGCGCTGGACCTGCGCGAGGTCGCCTACGTGCCGGTCACGACGCCCACGGACTTCGCCTCACGCACCGGCCTGACTCCCGATCCGCTGCCGCCGTTCGCGCCCGGCCTCGCCTTCGCGGCGGGCAAGCAGACCCCCCTCTGGATCACCCTGCGCGTGCCGACCAACGCCGCGCCCGGGACCTATCGCGGGAGCCTCACGCTCGAGCTCTCGCCCGGAGGCACGCTGCAGCTCCCGCTCGAGGCGACGGTCTGGGACTTCACGCTCCCACGCGAGCGCCACCACCGCACCGCGTACGGCCTCTCGCTCGGCGAGATCGACCGGTACCACAACCTCGGGGGCGACCCCGCGGCGCGTCGCGAGGCGCTGCGGCTCTACCTGCGCGACTTCGCCGAGCACCGCGTCAGTCCCCAGGACCCCTTCGGCGACGACCGCTACGTGCTGCAGTTCCCGAACCTCAACTGGCCGCTGGAGCGGATCGTCCAGGACCCGGCGGCCCCAACGAACCGCGTGCTGGAAGTGATCGACGCGAGCACGACCGCCGCCGTGGGCGTCTCGAGCGAGTCGGCCATCCCCGTGACGCAGGGACACGGCTACACGCTCACCTTCCGCGCCCGCACCGACACCGCCCACGACTACCTGGTCACGGTGCGGCAGTTCGACGCCGCGGGCGCGTGGATCCCGGGCAAGAACCAGGACTTCGTCCAGGCCGGGACGACCAGCTGGCAGGCGGGTAGCGCCACCGTCGCCGCGGCGAAGCTCGCGCCCGAGACGGCCTCGGTGCGCGTCACGCTCTGGGCCCGGCGCTGGACCGAAGGCGGGGAGCTGACCGGAACGACCTGGTTCGACGACGTCTCCTTCAAGGACGCAGCCGGCGGCCCCGAGCTGCTGAAGAACGGCGACTTCCAGACCGAGGCCAAGGACGCTGAGCCAGCGTTCGACTTCACGCGCTTCGATCCCGCGGCGGCCTTCGCCCTCGACGAGCTGGGCATGGACTCGTTCGCCGTGCACCTCCCGTCGTTCGCGTGGGGCACGTTCGAGCAGCGGGGCACGCCCACGCTGCTGGGGCTCGCGTGGGGAACGCCGGAGTACGAGGCGCTCTACGTGAAGGTGCTCGCGGCACTGGAGGCGCACCTGGAGAAGAAGTCCTGGCTCACGAAGGGCTACGCATACTGGTTCGACGAGCCGGAGCCCAAGGACTACGCCTTCGTGAAGCAGGGGATGGCGCTCTTGCGACGCGGCGCCCCGGGGATCGCGCGGCTGCTCACCGAGCAGGGAGAGCCGGAGCTGTTGGGCTCGGTGGACGTCTGGTCGCCGCTGCTGGACCTGTACTCGGAGCCGTTCGCGCGCGAGCGGCAGGCCAAGGGCGAGCAGGTGTTCTGGTACGTCTGCACCGGCCCGCGCGCGCCGTACCCCAACGACTTCATCGACCACCCGGGCCTCGAGCACCGGCTGCGGTTCTGGATGGCCTTCGCGTACGGTGTCCAGGGCGACCTCTACTGGCAAACGAACTACTGGACCAACGACGAGGTCTTCCCGCCGCCCGCGCGCCAGGACCCGTGGACGGACCCGATGAGCCACCACTTCCAGGGCGGCAAGCCTGGCATCTGGGGCAACGGCGACGGCCGGCTGCTGTATCCGCCGCGGGGCTGGAAGGACGGCAAGAAGCGGGTCGAGGCGCCGGTGCCCTCGCTGCGCTGGGAGCTCATCCGCGAGGGCCTGGAGGACTTCGAGTACCTGTGGCTGCTGCGCGACGGCGCGGACCGTCTCGCAGCTCGCGGCGGACATGCGTCGCTCGTGGCGGAGGCGCGCGCGCTGCTGGCGTTGCAGTCCCTGTTCCGGTCGACCCGGGACTACACCCAGGAGCCCGATGCGCTGCGCGCCCACCGGCACGCGGTGGCGGAGAAGCTCGTCGAGGAGCTGCGTGCGCTGAATGACGAGCCCCAGGCGGACGCCGGAATGCCTCCAGACGCGCTCACGGAAGCCGACGCCCAGCTTGGCACCGATGCCAGCGCCATGGCCGATGCGGCCGAACCAGCTGATGCCTGGCTGTCGGACGCGGGGGGACGAGACCTCGCGCCAGCGCCAACCGGCTGTGGCTGCGGAGGCTCGGGGCCGACCGCCCTCTGGGTGTTGGGGCTGCTGGCTCTGGGGCGACTGCGCCGCGGTCGTTCCCTTGGCGATGAGAGCAGCCGGCGCCAACGAGACTCGTCCGTCCAGGGCCGCATTGCCCCGCGTCATCAACTCGTGAGATGCCTTGGACGCCGTCACTTCGCCACCAACCAAGGAGTCCTCATGCTTCGCTGCCTGTCCGCCACTGCCTGCCTCGCCGCCCTCGCCGGATCGCTCGTCGCCTGTGACGGCGAGAAGACCCAGACCCTGGCGGACACCGGCACCGCCAGCCAGGCCGACGCGGGCTCGAGCGGCCCCTCCGCCTGCACCGGCACGTGCACCTGCGGCACCAGCGACGACTGCGCCTGTGCGGCGGGCGCCAGCTGCACCCTGAACTGCGCGATGGGCCAGACGGACCCGAAGTGCAACATCGCCTGCTCCGGGACCTCGAAGTGCACCGTGGACGGCCAGGAGAACCTGAAGCTCGCCTGCTCCAACACCTCGGAGTGCTCGGGGGCTTCTCTGGAGGGCGCCGACCTCGCCTGCAGCAACAGCGCGAAGTGTGACCTCAAGGTCCGCGCAGGGGCCAAGGTCGTGTGCTCCAACGAGGCCAACTGCAAGGTCGGCGTCGGGCTGAGCAGCACCGTCACCTGCAGCAACACCGCGACCTGCGCGATCACCGGGACGATGAACGACGAGTACACCGTCCTCTGCACCGACAGCGCGAAGTGCCACTGCAAGGACAACTGCAGCCTGACCTGCGGCTCGACCGGCCTGCCCACCACCTGCGGCGACGGCAGCAAGGTCTGCAACCAGGCCTGCCCGTAACGCTCAGTGACCGTGAGAGGAGGGAAGAGACCCTCGGGTCTCTTCCCTTCACTCGTTCTCGAGCCACCCCCGCAGCTGAGCCACCCACCGCTCGACCTCGGCCCGATCGTTCTCGTCGGCCAGCGAGATCCGCTGGCCGTCGGCGAGGACCACCCGCAGGCCGTAGCTGTCCGCGCGGCTCTCCCACTCGTGCACCGCGACCGAGACCTCCGCGACCGCCGTGAACGGGTAGTGCCTGCGGCGCAGCGCCCTGAGCGGCGACTCGAAGGCGTAGGTCACGCGGCGGGAGCGGGCGTCGAAGCGCAGCGTCCGGTCCAGGCCCAAGCCCCCCGCCAGGAGGAAGACCAGCCCGACCAGCGTCGCCCCCGCCGAGACGATGCCCAGGGGGAGCATCAGCAGGCTCAGCCCCGGCCAGTCCGGCTCCACCAGGAGCTCGTACGGCGCGATGAACGGCAAGAGCCCCAGGAGCACCAGTACGGCCCGGAGGCCCCAGGAC
>CAZAIE010000503.1:0-2464 GCA_964485035.1 uncultured Myxococcaceae bacterium
GTCTTCGCCCCTGCCGCGACGCAGTGCCGCGCCAGCGCCGCCGCCTGCGACGCCCCCGAGCACTGCCTGGGAGACGGCGCCGCCTGTCCCGCCGACGCCCCTGCGCTCCAGTGCGCCCCCTACGCCTGTGCCGCAGGTGCCTGCTTGGCGGCCTGCGCGACCTACGTCGACTGCGCCAGCGACCGGTTCTGCAGCGCCGGGGTCTGCCGAGCGCGTGACTACGTGGAGCACTGGGCCGGGGGCGACCTCGCGCGCGACGGGCTGGCCCTGGCCATCGCCCAGGACGGGACGAGGGTGCTGGCGGCAGTCCACGGGCGCCGGCTTGCGCTGTTCACCTCCCGGGCCGGCTCGAAGGCGTGGACCGCCGAGATCGTCTCGCCGCTCGCAGCCTCTCCGGCCCTGGCCCTGGGCCCCGACGGCGCGGTGCACCTCGCCTGGGAGGAGCAGGGGGTCCAGCGGGTCTGGCATGCCCAGCGCAGCGCCTCGGGATGGACGACGACCCTCGTCGACGCGGGTGGTGTGCCCTCCGTGGCTGTGGACGCACGCGGAGTGCCGCACCTCGCGTACCACTCGGTGGTGGGCTTCGGCTCGGAGAACCGCTACGCGACCCGCGCCCAGGGCCAGTGGGTCCGGGAGCCCATCCGCGGAGGCGGGAGCCTCGCCTGCGGCTGCATCAACGACCCCCTGGGCACCTGCAGCTGCGGCATCGAGCCGGGGAGGCCGCGGCTGCGCCTGGACGCCCAGGGCCATCCACTGGTCGTGTACGCCCGCTTCGGCCCCCGCTTCCAGGGCCTGGAGCTGGCCACGCGCGGGGACCAGGGCTGGCGGTTCGAGGACATCGAGCCCTCCTCGTTCCTGGAGAACGCCACCTCCTTCCACCTGGGCCAGGACGGGGCCGCCGGGTTCTTGTACGCCATGCTCGGCGACACCCTGCGCTACGCATCCAAACAGGACGGGAAGGTCACGCGGGTGGAGACGGGGCTCAGCTCGGTCGGCTCGACCTCGCTCTGGCTGGGGACCTCCGCGCGGCACGCCTGCGGCTTCCTGGAGCGGACCGACCCCGGCGTCTACTACGCGACCGACGCCTCCGGCTCCTGGCTCCGCCAGGCGATCGACCCCGGGGCGGCGAAGGGCGTGCACTGTGCCCTCGCCCTGGACGCGGCCGGAGCCGTGCACCTCGCCTACCGCGACGGGGAGTCGGGCCGGCTGAAGCTCGCGGAGAACGCCTCGGGGGCCTTCCAGGTCCAGCTCGTGGCCGAGTCGCCCCTGTACGCCGGGGTGCCCGCGCTGGTCGCTGGCGCAGACGCGACCCGTCTCGCCGTGGCCCGGCGCCGCCTCGCACCGGACGCGACCAGCTGGAACGACTACGACGTCGCCCTCTTCACGCGGAAGGCGGCGACTGCACCGTCCGAGGAGCGAGTCACCGACACCGGCGTCATCCGGCCCCGCGTGGAGCTGGCCGTGGACCCCACGGGGCGCCCGCACCTGGCGTGGTTCCAGGAGCTGGCGGGAAACGCAGGGCTGCGCCACGCGGTCTGGGACGCGGCCTGGAAGACCACCGCCGTGACCAACTCCGACACCGCTGGCGGGGGCTTCCTGCTCGCGCTCTCTCCCACCGGGCAGCCCCGCGCGGCCTACACCGTGAACCACGGCGACGTCTCTTTCGCTCAGTGCGACGGCGCCGCGTGGACCGCGGCCAGCGTGGGCCTGCCGGCGAGCTGGGGCTTCGCGCTCGCCCTGGGGTCATCGGGGACCGCCCACCTGCTGCTCGCCCACGACGGCATCCGCTGGGCCACCGATGCCTCGGGAAGCTGGCAGTCGGAGCCTGTCACCCCGGTGATGCCAGCAGGCTCCGCGCCGGCCATCCTCGAGACGGCCACGGGCCTGGCGGCGGTGTTCGCGCTGGACGCCCGGGGGCAGCAGTACGCCTGGCGGCCCCACGGCGCGACCACCTGGACGGTGGAGCCCATCCCCGAGGCAGGGGTACGGCTGCGGCTCTGGTCTGGTGGTGCGCGCCAGCTGGTCTTCGACGCCGCGGGAGAGCCCCACCTCTTCGGCACCAACGACGACCGGGAAGTGGTCGAACTCCACCGCGCGGCGGCCGGGTGGCGCGGTCGGGTACTGGACCGCGTGGCGGGGAGCGTCGAGGGCTGCGCCGCGTCGGTCGGCGCCGACGGCCGCATCCACGTGGCGTACCTCGCCGAGCAGGCCGTACACCACCTCGTCGTCCCGGCTTGGTGACGCCCATGACCAGCCCGCTCCCCGCCCCCTGGCAGCTGCTCGCGCTCGCGGCCGCGCTCCTCCTGCTCGGCACGCTCCCCCTGGCCTGGAGCCTGCGTCGCGCGTTGCGCTTCGTGCTGCGCAGGCCCCAGCCGAAGGCGTCCCTCCTGCGCCACGCTTGGGCGCTCTCCACCAGCGCGCTGCTGCTCGGCGCGGGGACGGGCGCGCTGGGGCTCGCGGCGGC
>CAZAIE010000503.1:2564-5858 GCA_964485035.1 uncultured Myxococcaceae bacterium
GGCGGCCACGTCCTGCGCCTGCGCCCCGCGCTCACCTTCCTGGGCCTCGGGACGGTCGCGGCCCTCACGCGCGTGGAGGGGCGCTGGCTCCGGGCCTCGGACGCCAACGCACACCAGGCCACCGCGCACGACCGGCTCGGCGGCACCGGCTGGGGCTGGCTCCTCATGCTGCACGAGGGCACCCGCGGGCCGCTGGGCTTCCTCGTCGCCGGGGTGCACGGCCAGGCGGTCTCGCAGCTCCCCGACCGGCGCGCGGTGTACGACGTCTACGTCACCCCCGGCGGGTTCGTGCTGGAGAAGCGCTCGCTCTGACTGATCCGGGCCTCCGGCCGTCAGCGGCGGCAGACGAACAGCGTGTGGGCGATGCCCAGCGCGCGGTCCTCCTCGAGCACCAGGCCCGCCTCGGCGATGAGCGTCTTCAGGTCGTCGGAGTGGTACATGCGGCTCGTGCCGTTGGCCATGGCCGTGAAGTAGAGCGAGGTGCCGTGCAGGCAGTACCGCCCCACCTCGTGGGGCTGGCGGTCCCAGCAGGTCTCGTTGACGTAGAGCCGGCCGCCCTCGGCGAGCGCCTCGCGGCCGCGGCGGAGGAGCTGCACGATGTCGCGCTCGGGAAAGCAGTCGAGGAACTGGCTCATCCACACCGCGTCGAAGCCAGTGGGGAACGGCCGGGAGTGGTCGAGCAGGTCCATGGGCACGCCCTCGACCTGCGACGCCACCCCCTTCTCCTCGGCGTTGGCGCGCGCCAGCCCCAGCTGCCCGGGGTGGTCGAGGATGATGACCTGCACCCCCGGGATCTTCCCGGCGCAGAGGACCGCGAAGCGGCCGGTGTTCCCGCCCACGTCGAGCAGCCGCCGGACCCCGCGCCGCGCAAGCTCCGCGCACGCCTCGGGGAAGACCCCGTCCGAGTAGAAGTGGTCGAAGGCGAACCAGCTCTTCTGCACCTCGGGCGGCAGCCGGGTCAGCCCCTCGTAGATGGTGGGCCAGTCGCCGAAGACCTTCAGGCCCGCGGGCCGGCCGTCCCGGAGCGCCTCCTCCAAGTGGAAGGCGCCGCGGTAGCAGACGTCGTGGACGAAATCCATGTTCGCCCGGGTCAGCTCGTCGTGGAGCAGGACGCGCCCGGGGCGCTCGATGCGGTACCGGCCGTCCATCAGGCTGGCGAGCCCCATCGAGAGGCAGGCCTCCAGCAGCACGCGCGCGGCGTAGAGCGAGACCTTGGCCTGGGCGGCGACCTCGGCGGGGGTCAGTGGCGCGGTGGCGTCGTCCAGCGCGCCGAGCACCCCCATGTCCCGCGCCGCGCGGGCGGCCTGGAACATGAGCGGCGCGAAGGCCACCTGGTTCGCCGTGAGGTAGACGTCCAGCGCCGTCCGCCGCTGCTTGGATTCCTCCGCCATCGCTGTCTCCTTCCGGCATTGGGCCGGGAAGCGGGGGACGCTAGACCGGACACGCCGGGAGGCGCAAACCTCCGCCAGTGCGCTCGGCGAAGGAGTCAGGCAGTGAGCAGAACCGGCGGATCGGGCATCGAGCGAGGCTGCTCCTCCCCCTCCAGAGCACTCGTCACGACGCCCGTCCGTCCGTTCGCACTTCCGCACGCGCCTCCCGCCGCCCGGAGCGACACGGGCGTCTCCGGCTCCGGTCGAAGACCAGCCACAGCACGACGAGGAGCCCCATTCCGCCGCTCGCCCCAGCGCCCGCGCCGCAGCCTCCACAGCCGACCCCCATGATCAGCTCCCGCGGTCCCCCGGCGCCCGCGTCCTCGAGCCGGCTGCCCGCGTCGCCCGCTTCCGTTGGCTCGCCGCCGTCCGCTCCACCGTCCACGTCGTCCGGCAGGTCACGCACCGACACCCGGACCCGGTCGCTGGCAGCGAGGCCGAAGCGGTCGCGCACGGTGAGCTCGAACTCGAGCACGGCGTCCGCCTGCGGCGCGGGGAACGACGCCACGGGGAGCCCCGGCTCCAAGAGCTCCACCGCGTCCCCGGTCGTCTGCTTCCAGGCGAAGGCGAGCGCGTCGCCGTTCGGGTCCGAGGAGGCGAGACCGTCGAGGACGACCTGTGCGCCCCAGGCGACCTCCTGGTCCGCGCCGGCCCGCGCCACCGGCGGGTCGTTGAGCACCAGTGCGTAGGTGGTCTTCACCAAGTTCAGGTCCTTGCGCCCGCCGTACCAGACCATCCCGCCCAGCAAGGGACTGAAGGCGGCGCTGCCCGAGGCCATCGCCCCGACCTGGGGCGCGAGCTTCGTCCACGCACGGGCCGCGGGGTCGTAGGCGTGCGCGTCGCCGAGCTGGCTGCCCCCGGGCCGGTCGGTCCCGCCGTACACCAACAGCCTGCGGTTGCGCCGGTCCCACGTGCACATCGCCGAGAGCCGCGCGGGTGGCGTCCCGGTCGCCTCCTCCTTCACCCACAGGTTCGCGTCGACCTGGTAGCGCCACTGGTCGTTGCAGGAGCCCCTCTCGCACGGGGCCTCGCGGGGGCTGCTCTCGCCAGAGAAGACGTGCAGCTCGTGGGCCACCGGGTCGTAGCCGACGCACGCTCCGCCCCGGCCCGCCGGCCTCGTCGCCGGAGCCGGGAGGGCCTCGAAGGTGGCGGTGGCCGCGGCGTAGTCCGTCGAGAGCAGCCACATCCCCTGGTCCACCGAGGTGACGGTCGTGTTGGTGGAGTTGAACCCGGTGCCGCCGGAGGAGACGAGGAAGCGGTCCAGGTGCGGCAGGTACTCGAAGACCATGCCCCAGCGCGGAGGCGGCGCGTCCGCCATCGCGAGCTGCGTCCAGGTGAGGGTCCCCGCGTCCCAGGCCCACAGGTCGTCGCGGAAGGAGCCGAACAGCCCCTTGCTCAACCCTCCGTAGACCACCAGCCGGCGGTGCTTCGAGTCCCAGGCCGCGCCGCAGTAGGCGCGCGAACCAGGCGGGTTCACGTCGGCGATGCCCGCCCAGGAGTTCGCCTGGGGGTCGAAGCCGAAGAGGTCGTTCGAGCCGGAGGTCCCGAAGTTGCCGCCGAAGAGCAGGTGCGACTCGGGCACGAGGTCGGTCTCGACCAGCGCCGCGCCCGAGCGCGAGGAAGGCGGGGACGCTGGCGCGAGGTCCGTGATCGTCGCCTCGCCCAACGCCCGTGCGGCGAAGAGGAGCACGGCGGCGATGGTGCCCAGTCGTGTCACGTCTCGCGCCCCCGGTGCCGTGCGCTGCGAATGGTACCGGAAGCGGCGTGGGCCTTTCGACCCTCAGCCCTCCGCGAACCCCTCCACCCGGAGGAAACCCTGGCGCTCGGCGGCGAGCAGCGCCGCGACGTGGAGCCCGTGCTGCAC
>CAZAIE010000504.1:0-5851 GCA_964485035.1 uncultured Myxococcaceae bacterium
GGAGCAGGCCCGATCATAAAGAAGGGGGTGGTCCGAAAAACGGGGTCCACTTCACGGATCGGCAGTGCACCCGACTCCCGACAGCGCTGCCGCTAGAACGCCCGCTGTCAGAACGCTTTTGTTCGGCATTTTCCAGCCTCCGGCCAATCGGCCCCTTGAACGCGTGTGCGCCACGTCGTGAGGTGGACCCGCACTGGAGAGCCCATCGGTGAGTGTCAAGGTGTCGCGTGAAGCATTACCCGGCGCCCACGACCGTCCGAGGCTGGGAGTTCATGTCGGAGGTGACGTGTCGGGCGAGTTGCTGGTCGTCAGCCAGTTCACGCTCCTGGGCGACGTGCGCCGCGGCAAGCGCCCCAGCTTCACCGACGCAATGGAGCCGGTGCGCGCCAACGAGCTCTACCAGGCCTTCTGCGCCGCGTGCCGCGCCCAGGGCGTGAAGGTCTTCGAGGGCGTCTTCCGCGCGGACATGAAGGCGGGCCTGGTGAACGACGGTCCGGTCACGCTGCTCTTGGACTCCAAGAAGCTCTTCTGAGCGGTCGCCACCCGCTACACCACCGGCGGCAATGCTGGATCGACCGCTGCGCGGCAGGTACCCTTCGCGCGCTGTGCCCCTCCAAACGGGAACTTCCATGCGACCGCTCCTCGCCTCCCTCGCCCTCCTCGCCGGTCTGTCGCTCCACGCCTGCGGAGGTGGCACCGCCGGGCCCGATGCCGGCGGTTCCGGACGCGCGGACGGCGGGACCGGCGCGGACGCCGACGAGATCATCTTCCCCGGCGACACCGGCACGCTGACTTGGCCGGACACGGGCGGCCCCGCGCCGAGCTACCTCATCTACGCGCACACCGGAAAGACGCTGCTCAAGGTCGACCCCTCGGTGAGCCCGATGAAGCTGGAGACCATCGGCGACTTCGACTGCGCGTCGATGACCGACCTCGCGGTGGACAAGAACGGCAAGCTCTACGGCGTCAGCTCCAGCGCGGTGTATCCCCTGGAGATCCAAGGCACGACGGTGCGCTGCGGCGCGGCCTGGCCCCTGAAGTCCGGCTCGGGGGTCCTCTACGGCCTGACCTTCGCGCCCGCCGGCGTCCTCGGCGTCGAGGAGACGCTGGTGGCGGCGAACAGCGCGGGGGAGCTGTGGGCCATCGACACCGCGGGAAACGCGACGCGGGTCGGCACCTTCGGCACTGTGCCCCCCAACGACGGCCACGGCCACGCCTACCCGGCGAAGAACGTGGGCAAGGCCTGGGAACTCTCGGGGGACATCGTGTTCCTCTCCAACAACGGCAGCCCGGTGGGGTTCGCGACCCTGCGCGACTGCCCCAACCCTCCCGACCCCTCGGGCTGCAGCACCACCGACACCCTGGTGGAAATCGACGTACCCAAGCTGAAGGCTGGGAGCACGGACCCGGTGACCAAGTCCATCCGCGGCCAGGTCGTGAGGAACGCGTCGTGCAAGGACACCGCCACCGAGTACGGGAGCATGTACGGCATCGCCGCGTGGAACGACAAGGTCTACGGGTTCTCGTACAGCGGCGCGTTCGTGGAGATCTTCAACAAGGACGGCACCGCCTGCCAGCTGGCGGAGTACTCCTCCTGGAAGTTCGCAGGCGCGGGGGTCACCACCGTCGCGCCGGTCATCGTCGAGCCGAACTGACGCCGGCAACTCCGTCGACTCCCCGCCGACGGCTGCCTACAATCCATCCCTCGCTTCGTCCGGAGACCGCATGCGCACGCTCCTCGTGTCTGCCACCGTCCTGCTGCTCACCGCCTGCGAGGGCAACAACCAGACCCTGCCCGACGCGGGCCCCACCGGCCCAGTCCCCGAGGACTACTTCGGCCTGCAGCTCGGCCGGTGCTTCGAGTACACCACCGCCGACCAGGCCCAGCCCGATCCGGACCTGGGCGTGGTCGTCGAGTCCATCGACTCGGCCCAGTTCGCGGTCCCCACCCGGGTGGTCGCCTACACGGTCTCCGGCATGGTGAGGATGCGCGACTACGTGGCCTTCGACGGCGAGTCGGTGGTGCTCTACAAGCGCGCCTTCTCGGGAGGGAAGAGCTACCTGTACGACCCACCGATGAAGCGCCTCACGAAGCCGGTGAAGCTGGACAAGCGGCAGGAGGCGAAGGCCAAGGTCACGATCTACGACGGCGCTGGCAAGCCCATCGTCCAGGGCGAGGAGCACGCGCTGCGGGTGGATGTCGTCGAGAAGGCGCTCCACCTGCCCATCGGCAAGGACGTGACCGGAGCGCTGCTGGCGTTCACTGAGACTCCGAGCGTGGGGCGCACCGAGTACCGAGTCTTCCTCGCCGGCGACGGCACGCGCACCGCCGCCGACGGCTTCGTCGTCCTCGAATACAACTTCGAGCTCGACGAGTCGCTCGCGAACCAGACCTACCGCCTGCAGAAGGTGCGCGACCTGGGCGACAGCCCCACCACCGCCACCCCGCGCTGCGGGATGGCGCCTCAGTAGCCTCCGGAAGGGAGCCGAACATGCACCGCCTGTCCTGGGCCGCGCTCGCGGCCTTCTCCCTCGTCGCCTGCGCGACCTCCAAGCCCGTCCCGGAGAAGGAGGCCGAGGCCCCCGGCGCCGCGGTGACCGCCGAGACCCTCTCCCTCGACGAGCGCGAGCAGACGCTCTCGGGGCTCCAGGCCGTCGCGACCGTCAAGCTCGTGAACCCCGGGCCCCAGCCAGTGCAGGCCACGCGCGCCCGGTACGAGGTGGTGCAGGCAGGCAAGGTGCTGGACCAGGGCGAGGTGCCGCTGTCGGCCACCGTCCCCGCGGGCGGCGAGGCCACCGTGGAGGTCGCGGGCCGGTTCGTCTACGCAAGAAGCGACGCGGAGGTCGCGGCGCTGACCCAGCGCAAGGAGCCACTCGACTACGCGCTGCGCGGGCTCATCGACGTGGGCGGGGCCGAGGTCGAGTTCGCGCGCGGGGCGTCCATCCGCCCGCCGCGGCTGCCCCGGCTGACCGTCTCCTCGGTGGACGCCACCACCAGCAAGTCCACGGGCATCGCCTTCGCCGTCTCGGTGGACCTGGAGAACCCCAACACCTTTCCGCTCGTGATGCAGGCCACCCGGTGGAAGCTCTCGGTCGCGGGCAAGCCCGCCGGAGAGGGCGAGCTGGAGCGCAAGGCCCCCAAGCCCGCGAGCCACACCACCTATCCGCTCGAGGTGACCCTGGCTCCCAAGGAGGTCAAGGAGCGCAAGGAACTGCAGGGCGCGAGCGTACCCTGGGCGCTGGAGGTGGAGCTGGACCTGGGTGCGGCGAAGGTGCGCCTCGAAGAGGCGGGCGAGGCGAAGCTGTTGCGCGCGGGGGACTGAGCCCTCAGCCGCGCGCCAGCCCGGCCTTGTCCAGCTCCTGCTTCGCCCGCGCCAGGAAGCCCGGGGCGTCGAGATAGGTGAGCACCACGTCGCCCAGCCCGAGCTTCGCGCCGCTCACCAGCGGGTGGCGCTGGCCGAGCACGAGGGGCACGTCGTCCAGGGTGGCCCCGCGCGAGGCGGGAGAGACCAGCGCCGCCCACTCCCCCAGCCGCTCGGGGGTGAGCATGAGGTGGCCGCGCGAGACCGTGGCGTCGTTGATGACCACGTCGCAGTCGTCGGCGCGGCCAATCTTGAGCCACTCCTTCCCCCGCGGCAGCGCCAGCTCGAAGCACAGCGCGTCGCCCACCCCGGGCCGCTGCAGGCCTGGCTCCGCGGGGACCAGCGTCATCTGCTTGCCCGGGCCAGGGGCGGTCCAGGCCCCCGGCTCCCAGACCAGCCAGGCGTGCGGGTACGCCTCGGCCATCCGCTCCGCCGGGAGCACCAGGCTCTGGCGGGCGACGAAGGAGATGAGGAAGGCCCGGACCATGCGCGCTCCATCCCGCTCGGCCCCGCCCCCCAGCGGTCCGAGCGATGGGATCAGAGCACAGGACGGACCCTGCGGCGAGTCACCCTCACACGATGTAGTGGCCCGCCAGCTCGGTCCTCAGCTCGTCCGCCTCCTCGGTGGACTCCTTGAGGAGCAGCTTCACCACGTCTCCGATAGAGACCATGCCGATGACCCGGTTCTCGCGGGTGATGGGCAGGTGGCGGATGCGCCGCTCGGTCATCGTCCGCTGCACCGCCTTGAGCGAGTCGTCCTCCACGCCGGTGTAGACGCTCTTGGTCATCACCTCGCGGACCTGGGTGGTCTTCACCTGGTCCGGCCTGCGCCCGCACTCCACCAGCACGTCCCGCTCGGTGATGAGGCCGATCATCTTGCCCCCGTCGGTGACCACCAGCGACCCGATGCGCCGCTCCGAGAGCACGTGGATCGCATCGAGGATCGACTTGTCGGGCTGGATGGAGACGATCTCGCCCTTCTTGTCCTTCAGCACGTCCGCAACGGTCAACGCCATGACGTCCTCCCCCCTTGAGAAGACTGCATCGAACGGTGGGTTCGTAATCGGCGCCTCGGGACCATGCTCGGGGGAATCGGTCCCCCAGGAGGGAACCGGATTCGGGGCACACCCGTGGCGCGGCCGCGACCGCGGCATCCCGAAGAGGGTGGCTGAAAGACGGTCCGGCTTACTCGCGCTGGCGGCCGCCGAAGCGGCTCCGCGGCGGGGCGCGACGGCGCGGGGCGGGCTGCACGGCCTCGGCCTTCGGCTTCTTCGGCGGCAGCGGCAGGCCCGGCAGCGCGATCTCGGGGTCCTCCTCGCGGCGGCGGAAGAGCAGGAGGGTGCGGCCCAGGACCTGCGCCACTGCGGACTGGGTGGCCTGCGAGAGCGCCTCGGCGACCTCGTGCCGGTCCAGCGGAGAGGCCTCGCCCACCTTCACCTTGATGAGCTCGTGGTCGAGCAGGGCGCGGTCGGTGGCGTTGATCAGCTTCTCGGTCACGCCTTCCTTGCCCACCTGCACCACCGGGTCGAGGTGGTGACCCAGCGCCCGGAGGGCGCGTCGCTGCTTCCCGTTCAGTTCCATGGTTCTCCCGTCGGCGCGCTCAGCGCTGCCGGACCTCGCGCTGCGCCTCGAGGTGGTTTCCGTCCAACTGCAGGGTCTCGCGGAACAGCTTCTGCGCCGTGGCGGCGTCGCCCAGCAGCTTGAAGATCTGTCCCTTGAGGTAGACGGCCTGCGCGCAGCGCGGGCTCATCTGGATGCCCTTGTCGAGGTCCTTGAGGGCCTCGTCCTTGATGGCCTTCTTGTCCTGGGCGGCCAGGTACTTCGCCCAGCCGCGCCAGGCGTAGTACTCGCCTTCCTTGTCGTAGAGCCCGATGCACTCCTCGAAGGCCGCGAGCGCCTCCGGGTACTTGCGCCCCTTGAGCAGGACGCAGCCCCACTGGAAGGTCTCCTCGGACTTGAAGATCGCCTCGGCGTCCATCTTGTCCAGGCCGGACTGGAGCTCCTCGAGGTAGGCGGCGCGGCGCTTCTCGTCGGAGAGCACGCCGTTCGCCTCGTTGATGCGCGCGAAGATCTCGGCCTTGTACCGGCCCACCTCGGCCGGCGCCCCGGACTGCACGGTGTCGGGGTGGAACTTCTTCGCGAGCTGGAAGAAGGCGGTCTTGATCTGCGCGGAGGTCGCGGTCTGCGCCACCCCGAAGACCTCGAAGTGGTTCTTGCCCTTGAGCCCCTCGACGTAGGCCTTGAGCGAGGCGACCTCCTGGGCAGGGTTCGCCGCGGGCGGGGGTTGCGCCGCGGCGGCAGGCTTGGCGGCGGCAGGCTTCGCGGCGGGCGGCCCAGGCTTCGCTACCCCCGGTCCACCGATGACCGGCGGACGCCCGGGGTTGATGGCGGCCTGCGGCCGCGGCTGGGGAGCCGGCGCGGGAGGCGGAGGAACGGGCCGGGGCTGGGGCGTCGGCTTCGCCGGTTTCAAGATCACCCGACAGACCCTG
>CAZAIE010000505.1:0-5849 GCA_964485035.1 uncultured Myxococcaceae bacterium
CCCCAACCACTTCCGCGGCCTGCGCCTGCCACTCCCCGGAGCCGTCGGCGACTACGCCCAGCTCGGCTTCGCGACACCCATGGTGCTCGCCCAGCTGATGATCGCCTCGCCGCTGGTCATCGCCCTCAAGGCGGTGGCGCCGGCGAAGCAGGAGCGGGTGCTCAAGGCCTGGATGCGCGGGGTGCTGCTCTGGTCCGGCGTGGACCTGGAGGTGGACGGGCTCGAGCGGCTCGACCCGCACGGCCGCTACGTCTTCGTCTCCAACCACCAGAGCCTCTTCGACGTCCCCTGCATCAACACCGCGCTGCCCATGCCGGTGCGGTTCGTCGCCAAGGCCTCGCTGCTGAAGGTGCCGCTCTTCGGCGCCGGGATGCGCGCGGTGGGCACGGTGGCCATCGACCGCAACGACCGCGCGGGGAGTTCGCGTGCCCTGCAGGCCGCGCGCGAAGGCATCGCCCGCACTGCGTCGATCCACTTCTTCGCCGAGGGCACCCGCCACGCCGACGGGAAGATGGGCCCGTTCAAGCACGGCGCGGCGTCGATGGCGCTGTCGCTCGGCGTGCCGCTGGTGCCCATCGCCGTCTCGGGCACCGGGACCATCTTCGCCAAGGAGAGCCTGCGCCTGCGGCCCGGCCGCGCGCACCTCGCAATCGGCGAGCCCATCCCCGTCGAGGGAGCCGACGAGCCGGACCGGCGCACCGCGCTCACCGCCCGCGCCCGGGAGGCCGTCGAGGCCCTCTACGCCGGGCTCGTGGGGCAGAGGTAGCGCGGCGTGGCGCGTAGCACGGCGCCTCTCACAGGCATTGCCCAGACCTCGCAGCCCTGGGCAGAGTTGCGACGCTGCGCCATCGCCCGACCGACCTCGACCATGCCCCCCACGAGCCTCGCTGCACTCCTCCTCCTCTGTGCCACGGCCGCGGCCCCGGACGCGCCGCTTCCAGCACCGGACCTCGATCGCCGCGCCAGCGCCTGGCCCGACCCGCTGCCCCCAGGCGCCTCGGCCCGGCTCGGCACGACGCGGATCCGGGACGGCCAACTCCTCGCGCTGGCCCTGGCGAGCGACGGAAAGACCGTCGCCTCCCTCTCGGCCGTGTACGGCGACGTCAACCTCTGGGACTCCGAGCGCGGGGAGCCCACGGCGCTGTGGCCCGAGGTGGGCCACCCGGCGGTGGCGGTCGCCTTCGTCGCGGGCGACAGCCTGCTCGCCGTCGCCACCAGGACCTCGGTGCGAATCCTCCCCGTGGCCAAGGGTGCGGCGGCGCCGGCGCCCTGGACGCTCTGCACCGGGGATTGCTCCGGGCAGCCGACGCTCGAGACCCTCGCGCGCGCGCCCAAAGACCGGCTGGTGATCGCCGCCTGCTCGCCCCGGTCCGAGGAAGCGGTGGGCCTGTACACCTTGGCCGGCAAGCGCCTGCGCAGCTACTCCGAGGGCGTCGCGGAGTTCAAGCGCGAGGACGGGACCTCCTGCGCGGTCAGGGTCGCGGTCTCCCCTGACGGGCGCCTGGTGGCGGCGTCCTCCCCTTCCGAGAAGGTCGTCGTCTGGGACCTCGAGAGCGGAGCCCGCCGCCCCCTGTCCGCGCGGGCCCAGGGCCCCATCGCCTTCTCCCGCGACGGGTCGCAGCTGCTGCTCACGGCCTACCTCCCCGGCGAGAGTCCCCGGGTCGTCGCCTACGACCTGGCCAGCGGCGCCGCGGGCACCGTGTGGCGCCTGACGGAGAAGAGGGAGTTCGTCCAGGCGCTGGCGGTCTCCGGCGACGGCAGGCTGCTGGCGACCACCTCGACCGCCAAGGCGACGCTCTTCGACGTCGCGAGCGCCCGCGTGCTCTGGACTGGTCCCGGGGCGTACCACCAGTCGCAGACGGTGCTCTTCTCGGGCGACGGCAAGGCCCTTTTGTACCCGGCCTCGAAGCCGTACACGCTCGGCCGCCTCGACACCGCCAGCGGCAAGCAGCTGGCGCCCACGGACCTCGGGCGGCACGACGGCTCGATGACGAGCGGCGCCTTCTCCCCGGACGGCTCCCGCCTGGCCACGGGGAGCACCGACGGGACCGCGCGCGTGTGGAGGGCGCGCGACGGCGCACCGCTGACCCTCCACGAGCACGCTCCCAGCGGCGGGGCAGTGGCCGCGCAGGTCTCCGTCGCCTGGCCGGGGGATGGCAGCAGGCTCGCAACGGTCGGAGAGGACTGCTCGCTCCACCTGGTCGACCCCGCGACGGGCCGGGAGTTCCTCCGTTCCAAGCCCGCTCCAGGCTGCGAGATGGCCACGGGCCTCGCCGTCTCGCCCGACGGCCGGCGGCTGGCGGCGTCCTTCCGCGACGGCACCGTGCGCGTCTTCGACGCGGCCACCGCCCGCGAGGTGAAGAAGCTCGTCCTGCCCGCCGCCCTCTCCGGGAGCGAGATGCGGGGACCGCCGGCCTTCTCCGGCGACGGGAAGGCGGTCTATGCGCTGACGGTTGGCGGACTCGTTCGGTTCGACCTGGTGGCTGGGAAGGCCAAGGTCGTCGTCCGCCTGGCCTACTCCCCGCCACGGGGCGCGGAGGCCTTCGCGCTGGTCGAGCAGGAGCAGCTCGTGGTGCTCGGCAACGGACCGGTCCTCGAGCTCCGCTCCCTGGCCTCGGGCAAGCTCCTCGGGACGGTCCCGGTGCCGGTGCCCGAAGGCGAGTCGGTCCATGCCCTCGCCCCCCACCCCCGCCGCGCCGCGGTCGCCGTCGGCGCGGGCCGGCGCGTCGACCTGCTCGAGCTCCCGGCGAGGCGGCTGCGGCCCGTCGGGGAGCACGCCGAGTTCGTGTCCCACGTCGCCTTCGACCCGACCGGAGCCCGACTGGTCAGCATCAGCTTCGACACCACCGCCCTGATGTGGTCCCTGGAGGCGCCGGAACCGAAGTGAGCGGCCGGCCCGACCGCTAGGATGCGTGGCATGGAAGAGGTCCAGGGCTTCATCGTCTCGGCCTGGGAGGAGCGACCGGCCGGTCGGCGCCCAAACGCCCCTGCCCGCATCTTCCTCACCGGCCGCCTCGAGGACCGGCGCAGCTTCGGCGCGGTGCTGCACGCCCCCAGGCCCGCGCTCTACGTCGCTCCCGAGCACGCCCAGGACGCCCACGCGAAGGCGGCGGGCTCCGTCCTCCACCCCGAGCCGTGGACCGCCTTCGACGGCGGCGCTCTCGCCCGCCTCGAGGTGCCGCACGGGGGCCTGTCCCGCGCCGAGCGGGCGCTCGCCTCCTCGCATCTACCGGTCCTCGCCAGCGAGACGCCGCGGGCGAACGACGCCCTGCTCGCGCTCGGGCTGCTCGGTCCGGTGTCGATCAGCGGCGTCGCAACCCCGGGCAGGAGGGTGGACGTCGTGTTCGTGGAGCCCACGCTCGCGCCCTCCCGGGCCTCGACCCCGCTGGCCTGGCTCGCGCTCGACCTGGAGACCGACCGGCAGGGCACGGTGGTCGCTGCGTCCCTCGCGGGCGCGGGCGGCGACGGAGAGGTCCTCTTCCTGGGCCCACCGCTGGACACGGCCGGCATCCAATCGTTCCCCACCGAGGCTGCGCTGCTGCAGGCCCTCGCCCGGCGGCTCGCCGAGCGCGACCCGGACGTCGTCACTGGCTGGAACGTCATCGACTTCGACCTGCGCGTGCTGGCGAAGCGCTTCGCGGCCTGTGGCGTCCGCTTCGACGTGGGCCGCACCGAGGAGCCGGCCGCGCTCGTCGAGCGCCGCGCGAGCGCCTCCGCGCGCGAGGGGCGGGCCACGTTCCAGATCCCCGGACGCGCCGTGCTCGACGGTCTGCGCCTGGTCCGCGGGTCCGGCGAGCGGTTCGACGACCGGTCGCTCGAGGCGGTGGCGCGCGCGGTCCTGGGCGAGGGCAAGTCGGTGGCCTCGCGAGGACTCTCCAAGCTGGACGAGCTGGACCGGCTGCGGCGCGAGGACCCGGTGGCGTTCTGCCGCTACTGCCTTCGGGACTCGGAGCTGGTGCTGCGCATCCTCGCCAAGACCGGGCTCGACGCGCTCACCGCGAAGCGCTCGGCGCTCACCGGGGTCTCGCTGGAGCTGGCGTGGACCAGCATCCCCGCCTTCGAGCGCATCTACGCCGCGGGGCTGCGCAGCCGGCGCGTCGTGCCCCCGCCCCGGACCGAGCGGCGCGTCTCGGGTGCGGCGGGTGGGACGGTGCTCGAGGCGGTGCCGGGCATCTTCCCCAACGTGCTCGTCTTCGACTTCCGCAGCCTCTACCCGTCGATCATGCGGACCTTCAACATCGACCCCCTCGCGCACGCGCGAGCCGAGGCCCGGGAACGCTCACCCGACGACCTGGTGGCGCCCAACGGAGCGAGGTTCGAGCGCGCCGCAGGGATCCTGCCAGGCATCATCACGCGCTACGCCGGGGAGCGGGAGGCGGCGCTCGCGGCCGGGGACGAGACCGCGGCGTACGTCTACAAGATCCTCCAGAACTCGTTCTACGGAGTGCTCGGCGCCGAGGGCTGCCGCTACGCGCGCACCGAGCTCGCCGGCGCCATCACCTCGTTCGGCAAGAAGTTCCTCTCCGCGGCGCGGGACTACTTCGAGGCGCGGGGCCTGAGGGTCCTCTACGGCGACACCGACTCGGTCTTCGTGCTCTCGGGCCTGCCCGACGCCGCCGGCTTCGAGGAACTGACCGCCTTCGGGACCAGCGCAGCCGACGAGCTGAACGCCGCGCTCGCGGAGCAGATACGCCGGGAGTACGCGGTCGAGTCCCACCTGCGCATCCGCTGCGAGAAGGCCTACCGGAGGTTCTTCATCCCCCGCCTGCGGCTCGATCACAGCGGGCAGGGGCGAGGTCGGGCCAAGGGCTATGCCGGCCTCCGGCTCGGATCCGGCGGGGCGGCGGAGGTCGAGGTGAAGGGCATGGAGGCGGCCCGCAGCGACTTCACCCCGCTCGCGCGACGCTTCCAGGTGGACCTGCTCGCGCGCGTCTTCGCCGGCGAAGGCGAGGACCCGGTGCGCGGCTTCTGCCGGGACCTCCAGGCGCGGCTGCTCGCAGGGACGCTGGACGCAGAGCTGGTCTACCGCAAGTCGCTGCGGCGGCCGGCGGAGGACTACGACTCGCAGACGCCGCAGGTGCGCGCGGCACGGCGGCTGGGCTGGAAAGGAGAGCGCGGGCGCGTGGCGTACGTCATGACCCGCGCGGGTCCCGAGCCGCTCCAGGCGCGCAGCGACGCCCGGCCCGACTACGCCCACTACCTCGAGCGCCAGCTCCTGCCCATCGCCCGGTCCGTGGCCGAGGCCCTGGGATGGGACGCCGAGTCGTGGTTCTCGGCGGCCGCGCAGCTCGAGCTCTTCGGCCGGTGAGAGGACGGCCTATGGCGCCGCGAACCCGCTGCGGACCCAGCGGTTGGCGCCGTCCTGCGTGAGCCGGTAGCTCGCATCCACCTTCAGCGAGGCCACCACCTCCCCGCCGTCCGTGGTCGCCGTGAGCGTGCCGTACGGCTCGTACTCGTCGGGGACCAGCACCAGCTCGACCTTGTACCAGACGCCCTCCCAGGCCAGGTGCAGGCTCTTGCGCAGCGCGGCGTCGCGCTGGCGCATCGCGCGGTCGAGCACCTCGGAGGCGGTCTTCACGAAGGTGGCGAAGGCGTTGGCGTCGAAGGGCTTGGGGTTCTTCTTGTCCCGGCCCATCACCCAGGGGCTGATCAGCACCGGCTCGGGGAGGTCGTCCTTGCGGATCTCGACTGCCCAGCCGTCGTCGTCCTCGTTCTTGATGACCTTGGCCGTCCAGCCGTTCTTCTTCCAGAAGGTCGGCTCCATGACCTCGTCGTCGGAGCCAGGGGAGTTCGCGTCGGGGGCGTCGGGGCGAGGCGTGCGGAGCATGCGCGGACCCTACTGCATGGGC
>CAZAIE010000506.1:0-5829 GCA_964485035.1 uncultured Myxococcaceae bacterium
ACCGGACGGGTGAACCTCGTGCTCGTCTGCGGCTCCGCCAAACGCCTATTGGTTATGCCCCCGAGGTCGAGCTGCGGTCCCTGACCATCGACTCCGGGCAGTTCTCGGCAGCGGTGGTCCGGCGCAGCGAGGGCAGGGCAAGGACCACCACGACGCGCGGCAACGCGGCGAACCTGCTGGTGGTCCCGCTGCTCGCCGTCGCCGTGGCGCTCGCCTGGCGCGGCCGATCCCTGCGCGAGAAGGCGCTGACGGTCCTGGCGGCGCTGGGGCTGGGACTCACGGCGGCGGGGTACGACGTGTCCACCGCCGTGGTCGAGGGCCTGCGCGGCGGCAGGTCGTTCCAGGTCTTCTTCCTGGACACGGGCGGGCGGCAACTCCTGGGCATCGCGGCGGGCGCAGTGGCCGTCTGGGCGGTGGGCCGGTGGGGGGCAGGAGCCCGCGCGAGCCCGTTGCGACGGTGAGGCCAGTGCGCATCGGGTAGCACTTTGTCAGACAGAGAGTTGGCTGCTCACCCGCCAGGCTTGCGTGCACTGGGCGTGGCAATCAAAGCCGCGAGCCTCTTGCGGACTCTCTCGAGGGCTCGTTGTTCTGTGGGCTTCAGCTGTTTTGCAGGCAAGAGGATGAGTTCCTTGAGTCGCGCTACGGCTCTCGGGTGGTAGTTGACGAAGTCTCGCGACGTGCCCTTGCGGACCACGACAGCGCAATTGCCGTCGTCGGTGAGCTTGAAGGCTCGGACTAGCACCGAGATGTCAGGCTGCGTCACGCCTGGGGCCAACGCTGAGGCCAAGTCTCTCTGACTCAGCGTGTATCCGGCTCCGATGGGATCAGCCACTACCAGAGCTCTCGCCAGATCAGCTTGGTTGAGGTCGCCAGTCGGCTGGACCGCGATAGGGACGATGACGCCCTCGTCCAGCTTGATGTGCGGTGCAACGTGCTGGACGAGGATGTTGAGTGTTTCCTGAATGCGCCGGAGCGTGGAGGCCTGGGTGTTGATGGCCTGGAGTAGCTCCATGTACTGCTCACGGTACGCATCTGCGAGGCCGAGGTGGATCTCCTTGAGCTTGGCTTCTGCTTTTGGGGAAAGCCCTAGGTTCTCGACGCTCTTCATTCCGAGGTCAGTCACATCGGCCATGAGAGACCCAGCTCGAAGCGTGAAGACCTACTCCCCGTCCTCGGCATCGATGATCATCAAATCTTCGAGTTGCCGAACGAACGTGGCTCTGGCGCGTTCCGCGGCAGATGTCCTTCGCAGCATCGGAACCAAGTGCGTGGCGACCATCTCTGCCTTCGATTCGGAAGGAAAGGCGAATGCTGAGACGACCGCCTTCTCGCCAGCCTCGTTGAAGAACTGGATGGCCTGCGCACGTCTAGCCTCCCGACTTCGGGCAACGGTCCTTGGCTGGACCACTGACTGACGTTTCCCGAACGGCATCGGCGTGTCCTCTCAACTCGTCAAACGACTCATCCTCGAACACGAAGGGTACCAACTTGCTGCTGATGTTCCAACCCCTCACTCTGCGCTGAGTGCCACCCAAGCTGGTGTAGAAGCCCAACTGGCACCTGAACGAACCGAGCACCAATCCATCGCAGCCGAGCTCGGCGGCCCGACATGCGACCAGCGCCAGGGTGAGGGCACCGATAGCATTCCGACGCAGCGGAGGAAAAACCTCCATGAAGTCCAAGCGATAGAACGTCTTCTTTTCGAGGTTCAGCGGAACCCGGGTCGTACTCCAGATGGCGACAGGCTCAGTGTCCTTCGCTCTGAGGGCCAAGCACTCCTGAGAGCCCTCAGCGATCTCGCACCAATTCCACTCTCGGCTGGGTTCTCCGGCGTCGCGGAGACTGGGCCATCTCTCGTCAACCAGAAGGAGGAGCTTCCCGTCGGGAATGACCACTTGGTACGGGCCTCGCGGATCACCAAGGTCCCAAGTTCCGGCCAGCAGACCAGAGTCACGAGGTGGTTTCCGCACGAGGGCGACCGTACCAACTGCCGAGTCAACACGTCCAGGTGGCAACTCAGCCCTCACCTCCCACAGCACCAGGTTCACCGCGCGCACATCGCCCAACGCCCTTGCCGGAACGCGCTCCCTGGTGTACCTGTCCCTCGTCGTTCGACCCCGTAGCTCAGCTGGATAGAGCGGCGGTTTCCTAAACCGTAGGCCGGCGGTTCAAGTCCGCCCGGGGTCGCAGAGTGGTCAGCCGGGGCGCTTCGGTGCTCCGGCTGTCGCATTTCAGGGTGATTTCTCATGAGCCACGCTTCAGTCCCGCCCGTCCTCGCCAGCGCCCGCTTCCCCGAGGAGATCCTCGAGGTCCTCCGCAGGCTCAAGGGCGCCGGACACCAGGCCTTCCTCGTCGGCGGTCTCGTCCGCGACCTCCTCCTCGGCCGCCAGTGCGGCGACTACGACGTCGCCACCAGCGCCCGCGCCGAGCAGGTCCAGCGGCTCTTCAAGAAGGTCATCCCCACCGGCATCCAGCACGGCACGGTCACGGTGCTCACCCGCTCGGACAAGGTCGAGGTCACCACCTTCCGGGGGGAGGGCGCCTACGCCGACGGCCGCCGCCCCGACTCGGTCACCTTCCTCGACGACGTCGTCGACGACCTCGCCCGCCGCGACTTCACGATCAACGCGATGGCCTACGATCCCATCGACTGCGACTTCGTCGACCCGTTCGGTGGCGCGGCCGATCTCGCTGCCAAGCAGGTGCGCTGTGTCGGCACCGCCCACGATCGCTTCTCCGAGGATGGGCTGCGCCCCCTGCGCGCCGTGCGCTTCGCCTCGGTCCTCGGCTTCGAGATCGAACCCGAGACGTTCGCGGCCATCCCTGCGACGCTCTCCACCTTCGGCAAGATCGCCCTCGAGCGGGTTCGCGAGGAGGTCACCAAGACGCTGCTGGGGCCCCACCCGGGCCGGGGCGTCCGCCTGCTCCACGAGACCGGCCTCGCTGCGCCCATCCTCCCCGAGTTGCTCCCCGAGAACCTCGCCCGCGTCCAGGCCCGCCTCGATGCCTGTGAGCGCGGCCTGGAGCTGCGTCACGCTGCGCTGCTCTGGGAAGTGTCACCCCAGGCCGTTGGCGTCGCGATGGAGCGGCTGCGGCACCCACGCACGGTCATCGACACCGCGGTCGAGCTGATCCGGCTCAAGGACTTCGGCCTGGCGTCCTATCCCGACGACCCATCTCTGCGGCGTGCGCTCTCTCGCGCCACACGCAAGCTCACTCCGGTCCTGCTCGACCTCGCGACGGCCCACGCCGTGGCTCTCGAAGACCAGACGGCCCAGGTGCGTGTTCGTGAGAACCGGAACGAAATCGCGCGGATACTGGCCACGAACCCGCCGCTCACGGCTGGGGACCTGGCACTCAACGGCCAGGCGGTCATGGCCATCCTCGGAGTGCCTCCCGGAAGGGTGATTGGCGAGGCGTTGAGGTATCTCCTGGACGCGGTTCTGGAAGCTCCCGAGCGCAACTCCCGGGAGGCCCTGGAGGCTCTCCTGCGGGACTGGAATCCTCCACGCTGAAGGGTCCTGTAGCGCCCGGTTGTCAAGCGGTTTCTGAGAGCTTTTTTTCTCCACAGGTTTTGCACAGCGAACTCCACATTGCGCTCTCCCCAGTGACGTCCTCTGTGGAGAACCCAGCGGAGAATTCCGCTTCGAGTCTGGATTCATCCCTGATTTCAGGCCTTTGGAAAGGTGAGTCCGAAGAGCGATACGTCCCCCCCTCCGGGCTGGTTCGGGCGACGAACCGGGGAGAGAGCCTGTGGATAGTCTGTGGATCACGTGGAAAACGGGGTGGATTCCCGAAATCCGGAACAGCTATCGGCGAGTGCGTGTCCTGGCAGGGCGAGCACTTCCAATCCAGAGGCCCGAGGCTATACTTCGGCGCCCTCAAACCCGACCTGTCGAGGCACCATGGCCGAAGCTGGCTCCCGTTCCGATCGCCCACCGCGGGTCCTCCTGATCCAGGAGCCGAACCCCCGACGTGACGAGCTTGCTTCCGCGCTTCGGACGGCCGGCTTCGCGGTCATCGAGGTGGGGACGGGGCTGGCCGGCATCGAGGCGGCGACGTCCAATGCGCCCGACCTGCTGCTCTTGGACGTCCACCTGCCCGACCTGGACGGCGCCGAGGTCGCCAGCCGCCTGCGCCGCCTGGGCATGTCCGGGCTCCCCATCGTCTCCATGGGCCAGTCCAAGTCCGAGCGGGGCATGGCGCTCTCGGCCGGCTGCGATGGCCACATCCCCAGCCCGCCGGACCTCGCCCAGCTACCTGCCCAACTTCGCGAGTTCCTGGCCGGAAAGAAAGACAAGCTCCGAGGCGGCGACGAGAAGCGCTACCTGAAGGAGCTGAACCAGTCCCTGGTCGAGAAGCTGGAGTCCACGGTCCGCGAGCTGACGGCCTCCAACGACCGGCTGCGCAAGATCGACGAGTTCCGCACCGAGTTCATGCGCGCCATCTCGCATGAGCTCTCGACGCCGCTTACTCCGCTCGCCGGCTACCTGAAGATCCTCCAGAGCGAGAAGTTGGGGCCTCTGGGCGACCGGCAGAAGAAGCTGCTGGAGTCCATGCTCCAGTCGACCGACCGGCTGGGGCATCTCATCGACAACCTGAGCGATTTCGCCGTCTTGGAGTCGGGGAACTACCGGATTCGAGCCGAGCCGATCGACCCCAAGGCGATGCTCACCAAGCTCGTCGAGGACCTCCAGGTCACCAGCGCCAAGGCCAAGTACGTGCACCTGGGGCTGAAGCTGCCCGAGGGGCCCCTGTCGCTGATGGCAGACGGCCCGCGGCTCCAGCAGGCCCTGGGCAACCTCGTCGACAACGCGATCAAGTACTCGCCCCATGGCGGCGAGGTGCTCCTGGAGCTCACCACCACCGAGAGCGGGGTCGAGTTCGCCGTCTACGACCAGGGCAAGGGCATCCTCCCGGAGGACCAGGAGCGCATCTTCGAGCCGTACCACGCGAAGGGCGCCAAGCACATCGCGGTGGTCGGCCTGGGGCTGCCCGTCGCCCGGAAGATCGTCGAGGCGCATGGTGGCAACCTGCGCATCGAGAGCCCGCCCAAGGTCCAGCCCGAGTCCGAGCGTCACTTCTCCGGCACCAGGTTCGTGCTGGCGCTCCCGTCGCTGCCCCCGCCCGGCAGGCTCCTGACGCCGCTGCCGCCCTCGCCCGAGCTTCCCCCGGGCTGAACGGTTCCACGCGACGCGGCTCTCTGGCAGAGTCTCGGCGTCATGCGCTCCGTCCTCGTCCTGCTGGTGGTGATGCTCTGCGGTGCCTGTTCCCGGCCCGCGCCTCCCGTGCCCGTCGCCGGCGTCTATGCAGTGAAGACGCCTGGCTCGCTCGCGCGCGGCTCGAAGAAGAAGCCGAGCCTGCGCCGCGCCCAGCCCGGGGTCACCGTCCTCTCCGACGCGCGGATCGAGGCGGCGGAGGGAGGCCTCGTGCTCGAGGTCTTCGACACCTCTTTTGTCTACGTCCCGGCGGGGGTCCACGAGGTCAAGGCGCTGCACCTGCGGGCGGTGCCGCCCGACGGCGCGGTCCGCAAGGTCCAGTGGCTCACCGACCAGGCGACGGCCAAGGAGATCCCGGCGCCGATGGTCACGCCCCGGTACGAGGCGCCGCAGAGCCTGAAGCCGCTGAAGAGCGAGGAGGACAAGGAGTTCGAGAGCGACGTGGCCTACTTCTTCCTCCCCAAGGGAGAGACGCCCGAGAACGAGGACCCGACGCCGAAGGGCCCGCCCGCGCCCTGGATGATGAAGGACCCGTACGTCCACGCGCTGAAGCGGCCGCTCAAGCCCGGCGACGGCGCCCGCCAGCTCACCGCCGCCAAGGGCGTGGTGG
>CAZAIE010000507.1:0-5820 GCA_964485035.1 uncultured Myxococcaceae bacterium
CGCGATCACAGGGCAAGATTGCCCTTGCGCATGCCTAGCACTGTCAAAGTCGGGCTAGAGGTGCGAACGTGTCAGCAGCCTGGATCGATGCGAGGTCCCTGCAGGTCGCCGCCAGCCAACGCTTCGCCGCCACCACCGAGCAGGCCTCGGCGTTCACCGAAGTGGTCATGAGCCGTCTGACCCCGGCCGCTCATTCCTGCGCAGGGAATGGGTCGATGATGATCAGCACCGACGCGCCGCGCGAAGCCTTGAAGGCCTTCACCAGCAGACGGAGCACTTCTTCCACTGCGCCGCTCGACGGTGCGGCGGCGGCCACAACCTCGAGCTCGCGCCTGCGGAACGTCGCCTCATCGTGCGACCAATGGAGCGCGCGGGGCCAGTCGACTCGGCCCGTGCGGCGCAACCAGGGCCAGGGGCAGCTGCGGGTTTGCCACTCGCGGCCCAAGAACTTCGCACCATGCCTCAAGAGAATCGGGCCCAGCGTGTCTGGAGAGACCGTCGTTTGGAACGCAGCCACCCGCCTGCCCGTGACCGTCGCGGCGGCGCTCAACAGCCGACGATAGTCGCGCGCATGTCGGGTCTCGAGGCGCCCTTCGACCAGCTCGTCGACCAACTCCACGAGCGGGGTATCGATCCGCGCTCGGTTGGCAGCGAGGAGAAGGGCGGCCCGGTCGAGCTTCCCCCACAGGCGTTGGTTTCGAACGCGAAACACCTCGAGGAGAAATTCAGTCGTCACAGTACAGCGCTCCTTGGGTTCACCGGGGCGGCGTCGTCGCGACCCGAAACGTGAACGTCGTCGGCCGCGAGCCGGGCGGCGAGGAACTCGTAGGCGCTGGCGGTCTCGGCGCGCCCCGGTCAGAACCCGCCGACCAGCTCGACGAGCTCGGGGTGGTCGATGAAGGGGTTGCGGTTCTCCTGCTTCTTCTCGATGGCGTCGTTGCGCGCCCGCTCGCGGTCGTCCGGGGGATCGCAGAGGTGCCAGCGTCGCAGCACGGGCTCCTCCTCCTCGGGGATCGCCATCTTGTAGCGGACCGCAAAGTAGAAGTGCGCGCGGGCGATGTCGCCGCGGCGCTCGGGACGCACCTCGAACACCATCGGGCCTCCGCCGATCCTCGGGCCGACCGCCGACCCCCCTGCCTCGATGCGGCACGCTGCGCCGGTGCAGTCGGTCTCTCCAAAGTCGATGCTCGCGCGGCTGCTGTTGATGAGCCGCTCTGCGGGGAAGAGGTGGTGCATGTCCGACTTGGCGGGGTTGCTGCCTGCCCCGTCGCTCTGCGGCCAGCTGTGCTCGACGTTGAAGCCGCCCTTCGTCTTGTCGAGCATCTCAGGCGCGAACTGCTGCCCGCTGTAGATGCACTCGACCGTCCCGCCGACCACGTCGAACCCCACGGGGCCGAACATGGCGATCTTCGCGCTGTCGTAGCCGATGGAGTGGTGGCCTCGGACGACCTCGTAGAGCGCGTCGCGCAGTTGCTTGCCGGAGAGCCCAGCTGCCGAGGCCCACATCTCGGTCAGCGGAGTGGTGGGGTAGGGCGTGCACGCAGGCAGGCCACCCGCATCGGTCTGAGGGTCGACCGCGGCGTCGGCTCCGGGCGGGAGCGCAGCGTCGGCTCCGGGCGGGAGCGCAGCGTCGGCTCCGGGCGCAAGCGCGGCGTCGGCGACGACGGCTGCATCAGCCCAGCTGGCGGAGGCATCGGCGTCCGTGACCGCGGCATCGGGCGCATCTGGGGCCTGGGGGGTGCCGGGTGCATCGCCACAGGCAGCGAGCAGGAGCGCGAGGGCGGAGGAGCGAAGGTGTCGGTTCATGGCGGGCTCCGGCGGAAACCCCCATTTTCGGGAGGTGGGCGGCGATTGTTGCTCTCCCACCCTCTGGGGCGCCCTCTGGGGCCGGGTCGGCGAACACCGGCGGCTTCCGTGCTACAACGCCGCCTCTCCGGTGCCGGAACCAAGCGAGCCCACCATGCGCGCACTCCTCATTGCCCTCGTCTCGGTCAGCCTCCTCGCCTGCGGGGGCGAGACAATCCCCCCCACACCAGCCGATGCGGGGTCGCCCGACGACGCATCGTTCGTCGATGCCGCAGTCCCTGGGGCTGATGCGGGGTCGCCCGACGACGCAGCATCGTTCGCCGATGCCGCAGTCCCTGCAGCCGACGCGGGGGCGACCGATGCTGCTGCAGGCCTCGATGCCTCGGCGCTGGCTGATGCCTCCGCCGGGGCGGACGCAGGCGCAGCTCCCGACGCCGAGGCGCCGAACGGTCCTTTCAAGCTCCGGGTCCTCGCAGGCAACCTCACGAGCGGCGGAGCGCAGTCCTACGACCCGGGCCACGGTGTGCGGATCTTCCAGGGCCTGAAGCCGGATATCGCGCTGATCCAGGAGTTCAACTACGGCAACAACTCGGACTCGGCGATCCGCGGGTTCGTCGACACCGCGTTCGGGAAGGACTTCACCTACTTCCGGGAGTCGGGGCTGGACCCGAAGATCCCGAACCAGATCCCGAACGGCATCATCAGCCGCTACCCCATCGCCGAGTCCGGCTCTTGGGACGACCCGGCGTCCATCACCCGCGACATCGCCTGGGCGCGGATCGACCTGCCAGGCCCACGCGACCTCTGGGCGCTGAGCCTCCATCTGCGGACCTCCGACGCGACCGACCGGAACACCGGCGCGACCGTGGCAGTGAACCACCTCAAGCAGGTGATGAAGGCGGGGGACTACCTCGTCATCGGCGGCGACTTCAACACCGGCAGCCGCATGGAGGCTTGCATCAAGACGTTCTCGGAGTTGGTCATCACCACGAGCCCGTGGCCCGCAGACCAGTCGGGCAACGGGCTCACGAGCGCGAAGCGCAGCCAGCCGCTCGACTGGTTGCTCAACAACTCCGCGATCGCGCCGTTCATGGTGCCGGTGGTGCTCGGCGCGAACTCGTTCCCCAACGGTCTCGTCTTCGACAGCCGGGTCTACACGCCACTCAGCGACGTCGCGCCAGTCCAGGCGGGCGACAGCGGCGCCAGCAACATGCAGCACATGGCGCTCGTGAAGGACTTCTCGTTTCCGTAGCCGGCCAGCGCCGGGACGAATGTCGTTTCACTGACGGATCCGTGATCCAGTGGGCTCGATCCCGCCATGGATCCCGCCAGCATGGCGGGACTGTCCTGCCTTGGCGGAGCAGGCGGTGCAGCACTTGAGCGCCAACCCCGAGGAGCGGCTCAGCAGCGCCCGGCCGCGAGCCGGTCCGCGAGGGCCTGGTAGGCGTCGGTCACGGCGTGCCCCAGTCGACGATGGGCCAGCTGCGCTTGGCGGCGATGCGGCGCAGGCGCGGGTCGGGGTTCACCGCCACCGGGTGGCCGACCGCCTCGAGCATCGGCAGGTCCGAGGCGGAGTCGGTGTAGAAGGTGCAGCCCGCGAGCGGGACACCGCGCTCGTCGGCCAGCGCCCGGGCGACCTGGACCTTCCCCGGGCCGAAGCAGAGCGGGCCTAGCGGGCGGCCGGTGTAGAGCCCCGAGCCATCCACCTCGAAGCGGTTGCAGAGCGAGCCGTCGAGCCCCAGGTCCCTGGCGAAGGCCTCGGAGAGGTAGTTCGAGGACGTGGTGAGCATCCACAGGCCGTCCCCGGCCTCCCGGTGGCGGGCGACGGCCGCGCGCGCGCCGGGGCGGACCAGGCTTCGCACCTCCGCCTCGAAGAACGCGCGCGTCCGGTCGGCGAGGTCCTTCTCGGGCTGGCCAGCGAGGCTGGCGATGGACTCCAGCAGCACGCTCTCAATGCGGGCGAAGCCGAGGTGGTAGGCGCCGAGCCAGCCGAACGCGCGCAGCGCCTGGCGGTAGGAGATGTGGCCGCACGAGAGCTCGCGCCGGACCCACAGCGTGCCGGAGTTCACCGCGAGGACCGTGAGGTCGAGGTCGAAGAAGGCGAGGGCCATGAACAGCGGCGGACAATACAACCAAGTGGTGCGGGAGGGGGCCGAGGGTGACGAAGTTGGAGTCCGTTGGTGCTGGTCCGGTCCTCGAAGCGCTCGGTGTACGCAGGAGGTAGGGCACCCGGGCACCGGGTATCGCGGCGCCAGCTCGCGCAGCCCCTCCTGCTCGTGGGGATCTCGGTGGCCACCTGGCTCGCGATCTCCGATCTCCACGAGTTCGGAGCCCTCGAGCGGGTCCCGCCCCACCTTGGTCCGCACCCTCTGGTCTATAGTCGCCCGCACTCGGTCTTCGTGACCGGCACTGAGAGGGGACATTCCATGACGAGGAGCTTCGTCACGCTGGCACTTGTCTGTGTCGCTGCCTGCAATCCGGCGCCTGGGCCTCAAGGCGTGGAGGGTCCTCAGGGGCTCCAAGGCCTACAGGGGCCAGCCGGCCCTCCGGGTGAACCCGGCGAGAAGGGAGCGACCGGCGCACAAGGCCCATCTGGTGAGCCGGGTCAGCAGGGCGCGCAAGGCCCATCTGGTGAGCCGGGTCAGCAGGGCGCGCAAGGTCTGCAAGGTGTCCAAGGCGACCAGGGCCCCAAGGGCGATCCTGGTCTCTCGGTCACCGGGACGACCGTCTCGGTTGGCAACGCGATGTGCGAGTTCGGTGGCGTCAAGTTCACCTCGGCCACCGGCGACGTCTATGTCTGCAACGGCGCCCCAGGGGCCAAGGGCGAGCAGGGCCCGCAAGGGGTCGAGGGAGCCATTGGTCTCCAAGGACTCCCAGGAGAGCAGGGACCGCAGGGAGTTGCTGGCCCACAAGGCGTGAAGGGAGATACCGGAGAGACGGGGCCACAGGGCATCCAGGGCGCCAAGGGAGACGTCGGCGCGCAAGGGCCCCAAGGCGCCAAAGGAGACACCGGAGCGCAAGGTCTCCAAGGCCTTCAGGGGGCGAAGGGAGACACCGGCGCGCAGGGGCTGCAAGGCATCCAGGGCGCGAAGGGCGACACGGGCGCGCAGGGGCTGCAAGGCATCCAAGGCGCGAAGGGCGACACGGGCGCGCAGGGGCTGCAAGGCATCCAAGGCGCGAAGGGCGACACGGGCGCGCAGGGGGTCGCCGGTGTGAACGGCACCTCCGTCACCGGCCAGACTGTCGCGGCCGGCGACCCCACCTGCACGTACGGCGGTGTCCGATATACCTCGGCGACCGGCGTCGATTCCGTGTGCAACGGCGCGCCCGGCGCGCAGGGTCCCCAAGGCGACAAGGGCGATCTCGGTCCGCCGGGCGTCCAGGGCCCACCGGGGCCTGTCACGACCTATTCGGCGACCTCACCGATCACGCTCAATGGGACGACGTTCGGGCTCGCAGCCTGCGCTCCGAGCCAGATCTACAAAATGCGCTCCGACGGCAGCGGCTGGGACTGCGGCGCCGACGACGGAGCAACCTCGGCGACCGCTCCGCTCAAGATCACCGGAGGCTCGAAAGTCGAGATCGACACGACTGGCTGCCGCCCCGGAGACACCCTGCGCTTCGACGGCACCAGCTTCTCGTGCAACCCGAGTGTGTCCAGGAGCACGGCGGTCTACCGGTGGAACACTTTCAGCACCTACCTCCAGACCGCTGGTTGGGCCATCGGCAATGACGCGGCCCTCTTTGGCGGAGTCAACCCGAGCAACTGGACCGACGGCAACTTCAGGGCAGGGCACATCAGCGCCGACAAGGAGGTCCAGCGTACCCTCTTTACCCGCAAGGGCTACGGAGGGAAGAACGCCATGGTCATGGTCAACCGCGAGCAGATCTACTGGAGCTCGACGGACGGCCGCGTCGTCGTTGCCTTGTTCCGGGTCCGGAACGCCACGGCGAACGCCATTCCCTGGACTCCGCAGTTCTACTACTCTGCGGAGTCCAGGGAATGGCGTTCGC
>CAZAIE010000508.1:0-5805 GCA_964485035.1 uncultured Myxococcaceae bacterium
GTCCCCCTCTCCCCAAGCCAAGTGCGACGGAGGAGCACTGGCTGCCCGGGGGGAGGGCCGGGGTGGGGGTGTCGTCAGGGTGGACGTTGACTGGGTGGACTGGGTTCCGCGGGCCAGCTGTCTCCACCTGTGGTACTTCGTGCCTCCCCGCACTGCGGGCTCACGCAACGAGGACGACATGGCACGGACCAAGATTTCCAGCCTGCTCAAGGGCGAGGTTCCGGTGGGCACCACGGTCAATCTGGCCGGCTGGGTGCGCACCCGCCGCGACTCCAAGGCCGGGCTCTCCTTCATCCACCTCCACGACGGCTCCTGCTTCCAGCCGATCCAGGTCGTGGCCGCCAACACCCTGCCCAACTACGAGGCCGAGGTGCTGCGCCTCACCACCGGCGCCTCCATCAGGGTCGAGGGCGAGCTGGTCGCCAGCCAGGGCAAGGGCCAGTCCCTCGAGGTCCAGGCCAAGAGCATCCAGATCATCGGGCTGGTCGACGACCCGGACACCTACCCCATCCAGCCCAAGCAGCACTCGTTCGAGTTCCTGCGCCAGGTCGCGCACCTGCGCCCGCGCACCAACACCTTCGGCGCCATCGCCCGCGTCCGCCACACGCTCGCCCAGGCGGTGCACCACTTCTTCGACCAGCGCGGCTTCTACTGGGTCCACACGCCCATCATCACCAGCAGCGACTGCGAGGGCGCCGGCGAGATGTTCCGCGTCTCCACGCTGGACCTCGCCAACCTGCCCCGCACCGACAAGGGCGAGGTGGACTACAGCAAGGACTTCTTCGGCAAGCCCGCCAGCCTCACCGTCAGCGGCCAGCTCAACGTCGAGGCCTACTGCCTCGCGCTGAGCAACGTCTACACGTTCGGCCCCACCTTCCGCGCCGAGAACTCCAACACCCCGCGCCACCTCGCGGAGTTCTGGATGATCGAGCCGGAGATCGCGTTCGCCGACCTCAACGACGACGCCGACCTCGCCGAGCAGTTCGTGAAGAGCATCTACAAGGAGCTGCTCGCCCAGCGCCCCGACGACATGGAGTTCTTCGCCGAGCGCGCCGCCAAGGAGGCCCAGGAGGCCAACAAGGGCAAGGCCGGCTGGAAGGCGGGCCCCGACCTGCTCACCCGCCTGCGCGGGGTCATCGAGTCCAGCTTCGAGCGCCTCGACTACGGCGAGGCCATCAAGCGGCTCGAGGCCAGCAAGAAGAAGTTCGAGTTCCCGGTGCGCTGGGGCATGGACCTGCAGACCGAGCACGAGCGCTACCTCACCGAGGAGCTCGTGGGCCGTCCGGTCGTGGTCATGAACTACCCGAAGGAGATCAAGGCGTTCTACATGCGCCTCAACGACGACGGGAAGACCGTCGCCGCCATGGACGTGCTCGCGCCCGGCATCGGGGAGATCATCGGCGGCTCGCAGCGCGAGGAGCGACTCGAGGTCCTCGACAAGCGCCTGGAGGAGCTGAAGCTCCCCAAGGAGAGCTACGCCTGGTACCGCGACCTGCGCCGCTACGGCAGCGTGCCGCACGCCGGGTTCGGCCTGGGCTTCGAGCGCGCCATCATCTACGCCACGGGCATGGCCAACATCCGCGACGTGATCCCGTACCCGCGCACGCCCGGCAACGCGGACTTCTAGCCGCCGACGGGCGCGATGGATCTGTTCCAGCTCATCGCCGACGAGCGACGCCTCCTGGCGTCGCTCGCCCTGACGCTCACCGACGCGCAGCTGCGCACCCCGAGCCTCGTCCCCACGTGGTCGGTGCACGACACGCTCGCGCACCTGACCTCGCCGCTGTCGATCTCCGGGTGGAGGTTCCTCGTCGCGGTTCTCTCCTCGGGCGGCTTCGAGCGCGGCGTGGACAAGATCGTCCGGGAGCTCGCGAAGCAGCCTGCCTCGGTGCTCGCGGCGCGGCTGCGGGACCAGGCCGAGAACCGGTTCGCACCACCCGGCGCAGGTCCCAGAGCGCCGCTGACCGACCTGATCGTCCACGGGCTCGACATCCGGCGTCCGCTCGGCATCCCGCGCGAGCTCCCCGAGCCGCTCACCCGCATGGCGCTCGACTTCCTGACCGGAGAACCGTCGCGCGCCTTCGGCTTCACCAAGAAGAAATGGAAGGCGGGGCTGCGCTTCGAGGCGACGAACCTCGACTGGGCGGCCGGTGAGGGAGCAGTGCTGCGCGGCCACTCGGACGACCTGCTGCTCGCCATCTGCGGACGCCGGCAGGCCCTGGCCGGGCTGCAGGGCGAGGGCGTGGCCACCCTCTCCGCACGCTGGGGCTGACCCAGCCCTGGCTTGAGCCCTTCGTGACTCGCGGTGATACTCGCGTGCGCTGGGAGACCTACCCAGCCCGACCACTGCGTTCACTCCAGCCAAGAGGTCCCCAGATGGCCCTGCTCGCCCGCGCCTTGCTCGTGCTCCTCGCTTCGACCCCGGTGGCCGCGCTGGGCCAGTCGCAGTGCCAGATCGGGCAGACCATCGTCGACCAACTGGGCCACTGCTGCTGGCCAGGACAGGGCTGGGCCCCCGACCGTCAGGCCTGCGTCGGTGAGCCCCTCTGCCCCACCGGGATGAGGTCCGAGTCGGGGACCTGCGTCGCCGATGCCCAGCCCCAACCGTTGCTGGTGCCAACGCGGATGCCGGTGCGGCCGCCCGTCCAGGCGGCACCCCCAGCGGTCCAGCCCACGCCGATCCAGGTCCCGGCCCCCACGGCCACGGTTCCGGTGCACTTCGTGAGCGTGGAGGAGGGCGACGTCTATGACGTGTCGGTGGACAACAAGTACGCACACACGTGCCGCACTCCGTGCCACGTGCTCCTCACGCCCGGGCTGCACCGCATCTGGGTGCGAGGCGCCGCGGAGTTCGGCGAGAAGATCTGGGTCGGTCGCGAGGCAGGGACCGTGAGGATCGAGCGTCGCAATGGTGGCTTCCTGGCCCTGGGCATCGTCTCGGTGGCAGTGGGGGGCGCCGCCGTGCTGGGCGGCGGCTTCGTCGCGATGCTCGGACAGATTGGTGGCGACGTCTCGGAGCCTGGCAACGAGGGGGTGCGGAACCTCGGGCTGGGCTGCGCGATCGGTGGTGCGGTGCTCGCGGTGGTCGGCGGCGTCGTCGGGTTCGGAGCCAAGGGTCACGACCGCATGACCCTGGACGCCGGCACGGCGACCGCCCCGAAGCTCGAGGGAATCTCGGTGATGCCCACGCCCGGCGGCGTGATGGCCGGAGCCCGGGTCAGCTTCTGAACGCCTCCGGGTTGTCCGCCGCGAGCTGGTCCTGGAACTCGAACTCCGTGAGCCCTAGCGCCGCACGCCCTGGAACGTGTACGTCACCGTCCGTCCGAAGACGCCCGGGCCGTGCACCTGCAGGTCGAAGGTCTCCGAGAGCACGCGCCACAGCGCCGAGGAGACTGCGGGCGGCGCGAGGTCGGGTCCGAAGTGCAGCTCGCCTGCGACCCAGCGCGCACGGGCGAGCAGCCCCGGCCGCGAGACGAACAGGTGCTCTGCCCCCTCGACGTCGAGCTTGAGACCGAAGCCCTCCCCCTCGAGCAGCTCCTCCGGGGTGATCGCCGCGACCTCCACGTCCTCGGCCTCGAGCCCCGTGAGCGCCAGGGGCAGGCACGAGCTCACGCTCGAGGCGCTGCGCGCGACGTGCAGAACCACCCGCCCCGGACGATCCGCCAGCGCGGCAGGGACGATCCGCGCCGGCAGTCCGTTGGCCTCCAGGTTGTGACGCAGCAGCACGACGTTCGCCGGGACCGGCTCGACGCACACCAGCTCGGCGGAGGGCATCTGCGCGGCGAAGGCGACCGAGGCGAACCCGAGGTGCGCCCCCACGTCGTAGACCCGCGGGACCGCGGGGAGTCCTTCGTAGCACTGGCCCGCCAGCACCTCGAAGAGAGGGAGCAGCGCCCCCAGGTGATCGAACGAGCGCAGCGCGAACTGCCGACCGCCCGCCCGAACCCGGAGGTCGCAGGTCCGCGACGGCTCGCACTGGAACTCCTCGTCCCAGCGCGCCCGGGCGTCCCAGCGCGCCCGCAGCAGCGTCCGCGTCTCCTCGTCCGCGGCAAGCGCCTCGACCCGCTCCCGCGGCAGCTCCTTGCGAGCGCTGCGCGCGGCGCGGAGCTCACCGACCGCGATCTGGCACTGCTGCGCCAGCGCCTCGTCACCGCCGAACTCCGCGGCCTCGAGCTGCGCGGCGAGGGCCGGACGGTCCTCGAGGCCGACGTAGGGGAGCAGCGAGGCCAGCGCGGAGGGGTCCATGGCGGCGCAGTATCGCACCAGCCGCCGGGCCCTCTGCGCTACGCTGTGGGCGCTTCGCAGCACGACCAGGAGCGCCGATGAGCGAGTTCGAGCTGGAGCCCCTCGGGAGCCGCAACTCGAAGACGTCCATCATCCTCGGCGTCCTCTTCCTCGGGGGCATGGCGGTGGTCGGCTGGGTCTCCACCGGCAACCTCGAGCGGAAGATGAGCAAGCGCGCCTGGACGCAGTGCCTGAAGACGCTCCCGCAGAAGGAGTGCGAGGCCCGCATCGAGTACGCCGCCCACGACTGCTTCGAGGAGCACTACGACAAGGACGTGGACCGCATCGGCGTGGACGACTACCTGCGCTGCGTGCTCGCGCCGCCCGAGGCCACGCCGTCCGTCCCGGATGCCGGTCGTCCCGCCTACTGAGAGGAGTCCTCGATGCGCGCCCGCCCGCTCCTGCTCCTCGCCGCCCTGCTCGCCCTCTCCGGCTGCGACCGCGGCACGACCGGGAAGGACACGTACTGCGAGGACGCCCAGGAGGCCTACGTGGGCCCGTACCGCCAGGGCCGTTGCCTGTACGAGTACCAGGGCGCGCTCTGGAGCGTGGACGTGCTCTCGGGGACGCTGAAGCCCGTCTACTCCGAGCCCTGCGGCATCTACTTCACCAACACCGAGTGCACCGGCCAGGCCCGCGTCCTCTGCATGGACCACGTCGCCGACCAGCACACCTTCCGCACCGTGGACGGGCGCGTGCGCTATGCGCCGGGCATGGAGATGGACGACGTGCTGCTGCTCTCCAGCTACGACGACGGGAACTGCGGCGAGGCCCAGCTCTGCTCCCTGGAGTGCGTGAACCGCCGCCAGGACGTGCCCCGCATCCCGCTGCTCACCGTGCCGCTCGAGCGGGCTCCCGAGCTGACGGTGCCCTCCGTGCGGTTCACCCCGCCTGTCTCACCCACCCGCTGACCGAGGTCCCCATGCTCCGCCTGCTCTGCGCCGCACTCGCCGTCCTCGCCGTCGCCGCCTGCGGCTCCCCCTGCACCAAGAAGAACGGCTCCGTGGACGGCTACTGCGAGGGCTCCACCGCCACCAACTGCCGCTCCACCTGCGCCGACTGCATCGACGAGTGGGTGGTCCAGGGCTGCCCGGGCACCTGCCAGGTGGTCACCGAGAAGCCCGCCGAGGGCCTGCTGACCTACCAGGACCCGCACATGGACAAGCCGGCGAAGTGGGCCGTCTGCAAGTAGCGCCCGGCCGATCGACAGGAGCCGATCCCCCGCGATGAGGGGATCGGCCCTGGACCTCAGAGCCTCACGGTGAACCCGAGCTGCCAGACGAACCCCGACATCGGGAGCGTCCCCAGGTCGATGGGCGTGGTCTGCGGCGCGTCCGGGCCCGGCTTCTTCTCCGTGGCCGGCCTCATCTGGTCGAACGCGAACCCGGGACGCAGGGCGTAGCCGCCCCCCAGGTCCACCACCAGCCAGGTGTGGCGCACGCCGGCCCGGGTGGTGGCGACGATGGGCAGCGCGAAGCCGACCATCCCCGAGCGCTCCATGATCCGCAGCGGCACCGGCTT
>CAZAIE010000509.1:0-5804 GCA_964485035.1 uncultured Myxococcaceae bacterium
CCTCAAGATCGTCGAACTGGCTCAGCTAGCTGCCGCGAAGCGGCTTCGTTCAACGGACGAACCCAAGCCCGACGGCGGGTGCAGCAACCGTCGCCAATGGCGTCACGAAGACGAGGCCGAGCGCACCCAGGGCGAGGTAGGCCGCTCCCAGCCGCGCCAGGAACGCGACGGGCGGCTGCCCTCCAGGAATCAACGGGCCGACTCGCGCCGCAGCCGACGCGCCCTCACTGCGAGGAACAGCGCGAAGCTGCCGGTCAGGATGATGAGCCCCCACTCCGACAGCGTCGGGACCGTCGGTCCGCATGCGGAGGTCGTGAACGTGTGGTCCACGTCCGCCGCCGCGGCGGCAACGTTGATCCGGTAGTGGTACGTCGTCCCGCAGGTCAGGCCGGTGACCGCCACCGAGGAGATGGTCCCGTCGAAGTTCGGCTGGACGTTCCAGGCTCCGGTGGCCCCGGCAATCGACTGGCCGTACGCGGCAGTCGGTCCGAAGTCGAACGTGGCCGTGTAGGCATTGCTGCTGTCGCTCCAGACGTCGGTCAGCAGGGCGGAGACCCCCGTCTCCGTCACGCCGGTGACCCGTGCATTCGAGAACGTCATCGCCGCGAGCACCTCGACCGGCGCGAGGACCACCAGAGCTGCGAGCAGGTAGCGCGACGACTTCATGTTCCCTCCAGTGCCCGACGGGGCGATGCCGTGCGACCGAGAAGCCAGACCAGCCCTGCGAAGGCCGCGAGCGCCAGGACGATGACCACGCTCTGTCCGACCAGAACGTGCATGTCGTCGAATCGTCCGGGCCAGTGGCGGTACACGAACCAGAGACCGGCGACCCGCAGCAGGTTCACGCCGTACAGAAGCAACAGCCCGGCCACGCACGCCACCGCGCGCCGGACCCGCGACACCGGCCGTGCGAACGGGACCGCCACCATCGCCGCGAGGAAGAGGTTGAGCACGTCCAGCCCCTCGCACCCTTGCGCCACCCGGAGCGTCGCGTGCGCCGACTCGAGCTGGTTCCCTCGCGCCCGAACGCGTTCGCCCGGCGAGAGCAGGTTGATCACACCCGCCGAGGCCCGGACGGTCAGCAGCCCGTTGGTCACGGGCGCGAGCCGCTCCTGGAGCGAGTACTGGAGCACCATCAGTGCGGCCAGCACCGACACGAAGAGCAGGAAGACCCGGGCGGTCTGCCCCACGACGCCTCCTACTTGGCCGCGGGGATCTCGATGGTGAACGTGGTGCCGGTGTCGCCGGTCTCGAAGCTGATCTCCCCGTTCATCTGCTTCACGATCTCGTAGCAGATGTAGAGGCCGAGCCCGGTGCCCTTGCCGCTCTCCTTGGTGGTGAAGAACGGCTCGAACATCCGCTCGCGCGCCGCCTGGGGGATGCCGGTGCCGTGATCGGCCACGGTGATCTGCAACCGCTCGCCAACGTCCCTGGCCTTGATGTCGATGGTCCCCTGCCCGTCCATGGCATCGAGCGCGTTGTCGAGCAGGTTCAGCACCACCTGGCCCAGCGCTCCCGGCGAGCCCTTGATGGCCGGCAGCGCGCTCGCGAGGTCCACCTCGATGGTGCAGCCCCGCTTCGCGCCCCGGAAGATGAGCGCCGCGTCCTGGATGGACTTCGCGGGGTTGAACGCCGCCCGGTCGTCGCCGCGGCTGCGGGCCATGCCCTTCAGCGCCTGCACGATGCTGGCGATGCGCTCGATGCCGGTGTGCGACTCGTGCGCCATGTCGCGCATGTCGCTGAGGATCTCCTCGCCGGTCAGGTCGCCGTCCTGGGGCGGCTCGAGCAGCGGCGCCACCTTTCCAAGCCTCTCGGTCAGGTCGTCGAGGTGCGTGGTCATCGTGGAGAGGTTGCTCTTCACGAACGACAGCGGGTTGTTGATCTCGTGGGCCACGCCGGCGGCGAGCTGCCCGATGGCAGCCAGCTTCTCGCGCCGCGTCGCGATCTCCCGGGCCCGCACCACGTCCGCCTCCAGCGCGCGGCGCGTGGAGATGTCGCGGAACACCGCGCGGACGATGGACGAGCCTTCTTCCCCCGTGGCGCTCAGCGACACCTCGCACGGGACCTGCCTGCCGTCCGGGGTGAGCACCGTGAACTCGTCGGCCAGCGGCGCCCCGCCGCCGTGGACTGCCTGGACCATCGTGCGGAAATCCTCGCGCTCCTCGGCGACCAGCAACTCCTCCAGCGCCAATCCCACGACGTCCTGCGCGGTGCGCCCCAGGATGGGCTCCACGCGGCCCGCTGCCAGCGAGACGACCCCCGTCCGCCCCTGCTCGACGATCGCGTCGGGCAAGTTCTCCATCAGTGACCGGCGCGCCGCGACCTCGGCCGCCAGCGCTGCGTCCGCCCTCACCCGCTCCAGCAGCATCCCCACCGCGTCTGCGAGCCCCTGGACCATTCGGATCTCGCCGTCCCCCAACGACCCCGACGGGTGGCAGACGCCCAGGACTCCGGTGACACGCCCTGAGACCCGCACCGGGACCGCGAGGAGCGCCTTCTTCTCGGTCGAGTTTCCGAGCGCCCGCTCTCCTGGGAAGGGCGACTTGGCCAGGTCGGGCAGGTGCACCGGCTGGCCGAAGGCGACGGCCCGGCACAAGGTCGAGACCTTGGGATCCAACGGGAGGTCCGCGGCCAGCATCGCCTCGCTGGGCTTGAGCCCCGCCTGGGCGACCGGCACCAGCATCGGCCCGTTCTCGTCGATCTCGTGGAGCACGAGGCCGCACCCCGCCAGGGAACCGGCGATGGTCCTCAGCGCCCGCAACGCCGCCTCGCGGGGAGGGACCGAGTCGGCCGCGGCGGCGAGCATCGTCCGCAGGGCGTTGACCTCCGTCCTGAGCCGCGCCTCGGCGCTGCGCTCGAACAGGGCCACGAAACCGGCGCGGTGCTGCGCGCGGGCCAGGAGGACCCGGAGTTCACCCGTCCCCCCCAGGCTCACCACGAACTCGGCTGGCTGGGTCAGGGGACCGGCGCGGCTGCAGGCCTCCTTGAGCGCCTTGCGTATCAACATCCCGCTGGGGCCTTCGAAGACCTGCTGCGCAGGCTCGTTCAACTCCAACACTGCACCCTCTTCGTCGAGCTGTGCGACTCCGAGAGGCAGCTCTTCCACGAGCGCCATGAGCGTCGCGGAGAGTCCCTTGTTTGCGTCACCGTCGAGTCGGGCGGTCAAAGCCATGTCCCCTGCGGTTTGCAAGTATTCTGCCGCCCTGTCGTTGAAGATGCTCGCCATTCGTGCCGAAACCCAAACGTGGCCCAGGAAACCGCCAAGCCAGAGTCGCAGGCGACCCAGCAGATGGTCGCGAAGCTTCTGCAAGCTGCAGTCTCCCTGCGTGCGTCCGACATCCACCTGAGGGCGGGTGCGCCCCCCTACGTCCGGGTCGATGGGAGCCTCTCGAAGACCACCGGCGGGGTCGTCAGCGCCGAGCTCATCGAAGACATCATCAAGGTGACCTCGGGCCGCGACACGACCCAGGCCAAGTCGCCAAGCTGGGAGTACTCGTACTCCGCCCCAGGCCTGGCCCGCTTCCGGGGCCACGTCTTCCGCGAGAGCGAGCACTGGGCGCTAACCCTGCGCGTCATCCCGCTGGCGATCCCCACGTTCGGGGACCTGCGGCTGCCTCCGGTGGTGAAGGTCCTGGGAGAGTCGGCGCCTGGCCTGGTGCTCATCACCGGGCCGACCGGGAGCGGCAAATCCACGACGGCGGCGTCAATCCTCTACTACATGACCAGCCACGAGACGGTTCACCTGGTCACCATCGAGGACCCGGTCGAGTACCGCATCGCGGACGTCCCCTCCTGTGTCTCCCAGCGCGAGATAGGCCGGGACGCGCACTCGATGCCCGACGCGCTCAAGTCGCTCCTGCGCGAAGACCCGGACGCCATCTTCATCAGCGAGATCCGCGACCTCGAGGCACTCGAGGTGGCCATGCAGGTGGCGGAGACCGGCCACGCGGTCTACGCGACCTTCCACACCGCGACCGCCGTGAAGACCGTCCAGCGCATCGTCGCCATGTTCCCGCCGGAGGAGCAGCTCACGGCCCGGGCGCGGCTCGCCGACTCGCTGCGCGGCGTCATCTCCCAGCGCCTGCTCCCCCGCAAGGGCTCGCGCGGACGCGTCCTGTGCACAGAGGTCCTGATCAACAACTACGCGGTGAAGGAGTGCATCCGTGACGCGGCGAGGACCCCGGCCATCCAGGCCGTGCTCGAGCGCAGCGCCGACCAGCAGATGCACTCGTTCGATCAGTGCCTGGCCGGGCTGGTCCGCGAAGGCGTCGTCTCTGCCGAGGTCGCGATGGGCTACGCCACCACGCCCGCCGACTTCCGTCGGATGCTGAACTTTCCCGGCCTCCAACCGTGACGTGATCGGCCGGAAATGCCCTGTCATGGGCATGTCGTGCCGCGGTCGGCGCCCTACCCTGCGAGACAAATTCCACCCACCGCCGAATCCGGCGGCGACCTGGAATTTTTGCGACGTGAATCCAGGCGGTTGAGTCCTGTCCCCGGCGATCCAACCTGGCTGGAGCGGTCGACTCCAGGGTGACCAGATACCCATTTTTCGGCACGTCCGTCTGGTCTGAAAAGGCGGCTTCGCGACGGCCCCCTGACGGTGCTTCCCCAGAGCGAAAACGTGGCGCGGCACGGCGCTGGCGCGTCAACGCGACCGCGAGTTGGCAGAGCGCTTGCTCATTGCCCTGACGTGCGCTCGTCAGCGGGTTGACGAGCAGGGAACGGAGCCAGACACCATGACGCAGCTCGCGGCCGCCATCACCGAGACCTCCCAGGGCCAGTCGAAGACCGAGATCATCCACGGCGAGAACTCCCCGCTGGTGGGTGTCATCCGGACCTGCTCGCGCATCGCGGCGAGCGACGCGACGGTCCTGGTCACGGGCGAGACGGGCACCGGCAAGGAGGTCTTCGCGCGCCTGGTCCACGAGCGCAGCCGCCGCGCGAGCAAGAACCTGGTCAGCGTCAACTGCGCGGCCATCCCCGAGACCCTGCTCGAGAGCGAGCTCTTCGGCTACGTGAAAGGCGCGTTCACCGGCGCCGCCGCTGCCCGCCGCGGGCGCATCGCGCTGGCCGAGGGCGGCACCCTCTTCCTCGACGAGATCGGCGAGTTGCCGCTCTCCCTCCAGGTCAAGCTGCTGCGCGTACTCCAGGAGCGGGTGTATGAGCCCGTGGGAAGCAACGAGTCCGTGCCCGCCGACTTCCGCCTGGTCGCGGCCACCAACCGCAACCTCGCCGCCGAGGTCGAGGCCGGCCGCTTCCGCCGCGACCTGTACTACCGCCTCATGGTGTGCCCAGTGGAGCTGCCCTCGCTGCGCGAGCGCTCGGTCGACGTGGTGCCGCTGTTCCACCACTTCTGGAACCGCCGCGGCGAGACCCGTCCGCTCGACGCCGCCGTGGACCGTGCGCTGGAGCGCTACGATTGGCCCGGCAACGTGCGCGAGCTCGAGAACCTGGTCGAGCGCCTCTCCGTCTGCTGCGAGGGCGAGTGCATCCGCCTCGCCGACCTGCCTGCGGCCATCCGCGGCGTGAGCGCGGCCCCGGCCCTGGACGCCACGTCCTGCGCAGCCCAGGAGGCCCAGGCGGTGGCCGAGCTGACCAACAGCGAGGGCCGTGCGCTGCGCCTAGTCCCCCCGCCCGACACCGGCGCCGCCGTCCCGGCCCAGTTCCCGCTCGACCTCACGGCGATGCTGCGCAAGATCGAAGAGGACTACATCGACGCCGCGCTGGAGCAGACCAAGGGCAACCGCAAGGCCGCCGCCGAGCTGCTCGGCCTGCAGCGCTCGACGCTGGTCGAGAAGCTT
>CAZAIE010000510.1:0-5789 GCA_964485035.1 uncultured Myxococcaceae bacterium
GGGGAGGGGGCCCGGGTGTGGCTGCTCGAGGCGGGGATCCGGGCGCCGGGGGACGCCCCCGCGGGCGCCGACGTCCAGGCCGTCCCGTGCACCGCGGCTGCGGTCTGCGTGCTCGATTCGCACTAGGATTCCGCGCTCCCGAGGCACCATGAACGAGGCTCAAGTCCCCGCACCTTCGCCCGAGGCGGCTCCGCCCGAGGCTCCCCCTGCCGTTGCAGCCCCCCGCCGGCGTCGCCCCGTGCTGTCGGTGATCCTGCGGCTGCTGACGGTCGGCCTCGCGCTCGCCCTCGCCGGGGTCGCAGTGGTGGTGGGCATCTTCGTCTACTACGGCCGTGACCTGCCTTCCTTCGAGGCGCTCGCGGACTACCGCCCGCCGGAGGTCACGCGGGTCGTCGACCGCCAGGGCGCGCCCGTCGCCGAGTACTACCGCGAGCGGCGCACCGTGGTGCCGCGCGAGCGGATCCCCACGCTGCTCAAGCAGGCGGTGGTCGCCGCCGAGGACGGGTCGTTCTACTCGCACAAGGGCCTGGACTACGTGGGCATCGCCCGCGCGGTGCTCAAGGACCTCTCGCACCTGCGCATGGCCCAGGGCGCCTCCACCATCACCCAGCAGGTGGTGAAGAACATGGTGCTCTCGCCGGAGCGCTCGCTCGCTCGCAAGGTGAAGGAGGCCATCCTCGCGCGCCGGCTGGAGCAGAACCTCTCGAAGGAGGACATCCTCTTCCTCTACCTGAACCACATCTACTTCGGGCACAACCGCTACGGCGTGGAGGAGGCCGCGCAGTTCTTCTTCGGCAAGCCGGTGGACCGGCTCTCCCTGGGCGAGACCGCGGTCCTCGCGGGGCTGCCGCAGTCGCCGATGCGCCTCTCCCCGCTGAACCACCCGGACAAGGCGAAGTCCCGGCAGACCTACGTGCTGCGGCAGATGGTGCAGAACGGGTTCATCACCCAGGCTCAGGCGGACCAGGAGATCGCCCGGCCCCTGACGATCGCCCCGCGCCCGCCGGAGCCGGTGGGCGGGTACTACGTCGAGGAGGTCCGCCGGCTGCTCGTGGACCGCTACGGCGAGGACCGGGTCCAGGGCGGCGGGCTGCGCGTGCAGATCGCCATGGACCGGTCGCTGCAGGCGCTGGCCGACGAGAGCCTGCAGCGTGGCCTGGAGGAGCTGGACCACCGCTTTGGCCTGCGGCCCGCCCAGGTGACGCTGCCCCCCGCGCTGCAGCAGGCTGCCCGCGCCGCCTGGCTCGCCTCCAGGAAGCCCGACGCGGCGCCCAAGGCCTGGAGCTTCGCCCGCCTCGCCGAGGCTCCCAAGACCGCGGAGGAGCTGCTCGAGAAGGCCGAGGACCGCAGCCTCGTTGTGGGTGCGGAGCTGGTGGTGCCGGTCGCTCCGGTGTCCGCCTGGAAGGGCGACGCGGCAGCGGTCGAACTCGGGCGCGGCGAGGCGATGCTGCCCTTCGAGCAGCTCAAGTGGGCGCGGCCCTGGGGGCCCGGGAAGTGGACGGCTCCGCCGAAGAAGGCGGCGGACGTGCTGGCTCCGGGTCAGCTGGTGCGGGTCCGGGTCGTCGAGGTTCCTCCCTCGGAGAAGACTCCCGTCCTCGTCGCGCTGGCCCCGGTGCCTCAGGTCCAGGGCGCGCTGGTCGCCGTGGACCCCGAGACGCGGCACGTGGTGGCGCTCTCGGGCGGCTACGACTTCGCCACCAGCGCCTTCAACCGCGCGACCCAGGCCAGGCGCCAGCCGGGGTCGTCCTTCAAGCCCTTCCTGTACGCCGCGGCCATCGCCAGCGGGCGCTTCACCGCGGCCTCCATCGTCAACGACGCGCCAGACCTGTTCCGCGACCCCTGGACCGGGAAGGAGTGGAAGCCCCGCAACTTCGAGGACGACCAGTTCGAGGGCCCCATGTCCCTGCGCCGCGCGCTGGCGAAGTCGAAGAACACCGTCGCGGTGCGGCTCATCGACGCGGTTGGGGCTCAGGCGCTCATCGACGTGGCGCGCAAGGCGGGCATCAACTCTCCGCTGCCCGAGAGCCTCACCCTGGCCCTGGGTACCGGCGAGGTCTCGCCGCTGGAGCTGGCCAACGGATACGCCACGCTCGCGGCGCTGGGCCGGCGCGCGGACCCCATCCTCATCGTGAAGGTCACCGACCGGGACGGGAAGGTGCTGGAGGAGCACCACGCGGTGCCGGAGGAGACCCTCCCTCCTGCGGTCGCCTTCGTGGTCACCTCGATGATGCGCTCGGTCATCGAGTACGACTACGGCACCGGCCACTCCGTCGCCGAGCTGAAGCGGCCCATGGCGGGCAAGACCGGCACCGCCTCGGACGGCCGCGACGCCTGGTTCGCGGCCTTCACCCCCGACCTCTCCGTCGCGGTCTGGACCGGCTTCGACGACCACTCCTCGATGGGCCAGAACATGACCGGCGGCCGCGCCGCGCTGCCCATCTGGAAGCAGTTCATGCGGGGGGCGCTGGAGTCGCGCCCCCGGCGGGACTTCCCGATGCCTCCAGGCGTCGAGGTCGTCGCCATCGACCCCGCGAGCGGCCTGCGGTCCCCGGAGGGCGCTCCCGGCCGCGAGGAGTACTTCGTGGAGGGCACCGCCCCCAAGGACTTCGCCCAGGCTCCGGGCCAGGCCGACCCGCGCGACCTCTTCCTCCTCGACGGTGGAGACCAGCGCCCGTGAAGCTCGTCCTCCTCCTCTCGGCGCTGGCGGCCGCGCCCACCGCCCCCGGAGCACCAGGCCTCCAGACGCTCGCGGAGGAGGTGGTCGCGCAGGCCGCGCGGCACGGGGGGCAGGGGACGCTGGCCGTCGCCGTCGGCTCGCCCGAAAGCCCCGAGCTCGCCCAGGCCGCCCAGACCGCCGTGGTCGCCGCCGCGACCGGACGGTTTCGTGCGGTGCTGGTGCTGCCCGGCGCGGGCTTCGGCGCCGAAGAGGCCGCGCGCACGAACGGCGCTGACTTCCTCCTGCGCCTCATCGCGCGCGTTCAGGGCGCCGAGGCCACGCTCGCGGGCGACCTCGTCCCGACCTGGGTCAACTTCTGGGCAGGCGCCGATCCGGTTCGTCCCGCGGGAGGCGCGGCGGTGGCCGCCCGGGCTCCGGCCGACGCGCAGCTCGCCGTCCTCTCTCGCCAGGCGAAGCCGGGACTGGAGGTGGCGACCCGCTTCGCCCTCCGCCCGTTGGTACGCCTCCCGGAGCGGGTGCTGGCCGTGGCGGTGGGCGACCTCGACGGCGACGGGACGTCGGAGGTCGCGCTCCTGGCGGGCACGGTGGTCGTCGTCCTGGACGCCGCCGGCCGGCCGCGTGCCCGGCGCGATCTCTCGGCGCTGCCGCGTGCGCTCCGCCCCGCGCGCGATCCGGTCGGGACGCTGTGCCTGCGACCGGCGGCCGCGTCCGAGCCCGGGAAGGAGCCCTCGCGGGCCCAGCTGCTGGCGCTCCCCGCGGGCCGTGCGCGGGGAGAGGCGCTGGAGCTGCAGGGCTCCGAGCTGAAGCTGGTCCACGCCCTCGACGCCACGCCGCCCGCGTTCGGCGCCCAGGGCGCGCTCCAAGCTCTCCCGGTCGAGGGCAAGAACGTGTTCGGCCCGGAGCTGAGGCTCGGGAGCCGCGCGGTCCGGCTCTCCTTCAGCCCGCTCACGCTCTCGGCGAATGGCCGTCCCGGCGCTCCGGCGGTCCTGGCGATCTCGGCAGAGGGCGCCGCGGTGCTCCTCGACTCCGAGCTGCGGTCCACCGACCTCACCGGTCCAGGTGCGCTAGGGGCTGCCGCGGCGCTGGCCGACGTCGACGGGGACGGGGGCGCCGAGCTCGTGACCACGCTCCCCGTGCGCCAGGACGATCGGGTGCGGCTCGCGCGCGCCGACGGCCGGACGGTGCTGTTCGAGAGCGAGGCACTCCCACTGAACCTCCTCGCCGCAGCCGCGGGCGACCTCGACGGCGACGGGCGTGAGGAGGTGATCCTCGCGGGCTGGACGGCGGACGGGGGCACCCAGCTCCTCGTCCTGGGGGCACAGCGATGAGCCGCTTCCTGTCGGTCGTCCTGGTGCTGGTCGCCCTCCCGGCGGAGGCGGGCACCCGCCCGCGCTACGGCGGGGAACTCCGGGTCGTGTCCCCGGCGCTGCCGGCCTCGCTCGATCCGGCCCTGCTCGCGAGCGCCTCCGACGTCGCGGCGGCGCGGCTGCTCTTCGGCTCGCCGCTCACGCTGGGCCCGGACGGAGCGCTCTCGGCCGAGCTGGCCGAGGTGCCGGAGCCCGAGGCGGGAGGGCGGCTCTTCCGGTTGCGGCTCAGGCCGGGCCGGTTCCACGACGGATCGGCGGTGACTGCGCAGGACCTCGCCGCCTCGCTCGCACGGCTGCTCGACCCGGGCGTCGCTTCCCCCTTCCTGGCGGCGTCGCTGCCGCTCGCAGGCGCGGAGTCGGGCCGGCCCACCGGACTGCAGGCATTGGGCGAGGCCGAGCTGCAGGTCTCGCTGGCCTTCCCCTACCCGGACTGGCCGCGCGCGCTCGCTCACCCGGCGCTGGCGCCGCTCCCTGCCGGGCGTCCCGCGGCCCGTCCGGTCGGGGCGGGGGCGTTCCGGCTCGGGCCGCAGTCCGCGGCCGAGGGGCTGCGGCTCCTGGCCTTCCCCGACTGCGCGCCGGGGCGCCCCTTCGTCGACGCGCTCCGCCTCGCTCCGGGGGATGCGCGGGCGGCGGCGCGGGCGCTCGCGCTGGGCGAGGCGGACGCGGTGCTCGCCTCCTCGGAGCGCCGGGCTGTCGAGGGCCCTCTGCTCTTCGCCACCTACCTCGTCTTCAATCCGCAGCGCCTGGGCGAGCGGGCGGGGCCGCTGCGCCAGGCGGTGGAGGCCGCGGTGGACGTACCCGAGCTGGCTCGGCTCTTCGTTCGCGGCGCGGTGCCGCTGGCCGGGCTGTTGCCCCCCTCTCTCGACGCTGGGCCCGCGGTGGCCGCCCCGCGCCCCGCGCGTCCGCCGCCGTCCCCCGGACCGCCACTCACCCTGCTCTCCGACGCCTCCGCGGAGGACCAGCGCGCCGTCGCGGACCGGCTCCAGGTGAAGCTCCACGACGCCGGCGTCACCCTGCAGATCCGCCGGGTCTCGCGCGCCGAGTTCCGGCAGGCGTTGGCGCTGGGGAACTACGACCTGGCGCTGGTGGGCGTCTCGCTCCTGCCCGAGCCGGGGCTGGCGCTGGCCCAGGTGGTGGGCCTCACGCAGGGCAGGGACGCCGCGCGGGAGCTCCTGCGCGCGGTGGGCGCGGTGGCCGACCCCACCGCCCGCCGCGCGCTGGTGGCCGAGCAGGCCAGGCGCTGGCGCGGCGTCGCCCCGCTGCTCCCGCTCTACGTCCAGGGCTTCCGGGTGGCGGTGCGCCCCGGCGTGGCCGGCGTGGCCTTCGACGGCAGCGGCGCTCCCGCGCTCGGCGACGTCTGGCTGGGCGAGCCTTCGGCCCAGGCCCGGTGACCCGATGCGCCTGCGCTCCCAGCTGGTCCTGCTCGCCGCGGTCTCGACGCTGCCCTTCTTCGCGGCGCTCCCGTGGGCGCTGGGCGAGGTCCGCGACGTCTTCTCCGAGGAGCTCGACCGCCGGCTCGACGGTGCGGCCCGCTCGGCCCAGGCGGCGCTCGAGGACCTCGGCGGGCAGGTGGAGCGGGCCGTGCGCGACCTGGCCACCGACCCCGCGGTGGAGGACCTCGCGCACTCGGTGGGCGCGGACGGCTTCGACCGCGCCGCGGCCGTCCCCCTGGGCGAGCGGCTGATGGCGCTCTCCGGCCTCGACGCGCTCGAGGTCCTCGACGCCGAGGGGCGCATCCTCACCTC
>CAZAIE010000511.1:0-5787 GCA_964485035.1 uncultured Myxococcaceae bacterium
CCATCGGCGAGCTCCTGCTCAAGCAGGGCGACGCCTCGAACGCCTTCCTCGCCCCGTCCGCGTCGCCCTGCTTGAGCAGGAGCTCGCCGATGGTTTCGTGCGCCAGCGGGTCCCTGGGGTCGAGCTTCACCACCTCCTCGAACGCCACGCGGGCCCCGGCCAGGTCGCCGGTGTGCACCAGCGCCTCCCCCAGCTCGGACCAGATGCCCGGGTCGGGGTGCGCCTTCGCCGACTCCCGCAGCGCCGTGGCCGCCTCGGCCCACTGCTCGTGCAGCACGTGGAGCTGGCCGATGGTCTTCCAGTCCTTGGCCGCGCCCTTGGCGTCGAGGGCGAGCGCCTTCTTCAGCTGCTCTATCGCCTCGGGGTCGCGCTTGGCCTCGATGAGCGCCTCGGCGTGCTGGCGCAGCCCCTCGGCGTCGTCGGGCTTCAGGGACACCGCCTTGGCCATCGACTCCACGGCCTGGCTGGCCTTGCCCTGGCTCAGCTGGCAGCGGCCCAGCCGCGTCCAGGAGATGCGCTTGGCCGGCTCGAGCGCCACCGACTCCTCGAAGGCGTCCTCGGCCTCCCCGAAGCGGCCCTGCGACAGCAGCGCGTCCCCCAGCGAGTGCCAGGCCCGCGCCGAGGGCTTGAGCCGCAGCGCCTTCTTGAGCTGGTCGGCGGCCTTCTCGAACTCGCCGGAGATGAACAGCTCCTGGCCGGAGAGGTAGAGCGACTCCGGGTCCATGGGGTCGACCACCACGTTGGCCAGCCCGCCGTCGCCGGCGAGGTACGGGCGCATGAAGCCGCCGTCGCCCACCCGCAGCGGCGTCATGGGCAGGTCCGGCTGCTGCACCGGCTCCTTGCAGCCGCCCATGGTCAACGCAAGCCCTGCTGCCCCTGCCACGAACCAAGCGCTACGCATGCCTCACCCCGCGCTGCCCTTCTGGACCTGGATGTACTCCCGCAGCTGCGTCCACTCGGCCACGGGGAACTCGGAGAACGTGACCCCCATGCCGTAGGGGTAGGTGTAGACCGTGCGCGGCCCGAAGGGGTTGCTCCACACCACCAGGCCGCGCGCGGTGAACTGCTCGGCGCCCTCGTGCAGCGCGAACGAGATCTCGATGGGCTTGCTGGTGGGCAGCGGCGTGAGGGTGCGCACGTAGACCCCGGTCTCGCTCAGGTCGAAGCTGTACCCCGCGAGCCACGCCTCCTCCCCCTCGCCGAAGAGCCGGAACTGCACCACGGTGTGGAAGGGGATGCGCTGGCTGGCCCGGCGGTCGGGCCGGATGGACCCGGCGAGCAGCTTGTTCACCCGGCGGATGAGGTGCTCGAGCTCGGTCTCCACGTCGAAGGGGAGCAGGTCCGAGTTCAGCGTCGCCGCCCGCTCGGCGACGGCCACGACGTGCAGCCCTGGCTGAGTCTTGGCGAGCGCCACCAACTCCTGGGCATGGGGCAGGTCGAGGTCCACCACCACCACCGCCGCGGGGTCGCCCGCGCCCAGCGCCGTGGTGCCGGCTGCGTGGGAGTCGGCGGGGGTGACCTGGAAGCCGGCCTTTTCCAGAAGCCGCGTGACCATGGCGGTGAAGAAGTGCTTGGTGCTCGCCACCACCACGCGCCTTCCCAGGCGCACCGTCGCGGGCGGGGCGACCGGGCTCGCGAGGGCTGCGAGCTTGGAGAGGACCTGGCCCTCGAGCAGCGGCTTGACCAGGAAGTCGTCGGCCCCCGCCACGAAGCACCGCCGCACCGAGTCGCGCCGGTCGCTGGCGGTCATCATCACCACTGGGATGTCCCAGGTCGTGGGGTCGAGCCGCAGGGAGTGGCAGAAGGTGTCGCCCTGCTGCCCCGGCAGGTTCAGGTCGAGGAAGACTGCCCTGGGCTTGCGCTCCAGGAACGGGCGGGCGGCCTCGGCGCTGTCGGCACCGACGAAGGGGGCTCCCGCCCGCTTGAGGATGTCGCCCAGCATGGCGCGGACCAGTCGATCGTCGTCGACGACCAGCACCGGGTGTTCTGTCGGGGTCACAGGGGCCTCGCTCGGGGTGGACGGCCCGCGCAGTATCGACGCCGCGGGGAGCGAGGGCAAGACAGTCCTGGGGCTCAGTCAGTCGGGCCCGGCCTCGAACTCGATGGCGCGGCGCAGGTCGAACGAGCACGAGACCCGGTCCTCGCCGTCCTCCACCTCGAGCGTGCCGAGCATCCGGTAGGGCGTGGTCTGCTCGACCTTCACCCTGCCCCGGCCTGCGCCCGAGGGAGCCAGGAGCGACCACTTCCCGTCCTCCAGCGCGAACTCGGAGGCCCCGGCCGTGAACTCCGCGGGGACCGCGCCCGCGACCTGGAGGGCGCCGCGGCGGTAGCTGAGGCGGGCCACGAACTGGTCTTGCTCCCGGTGGTACTCGGAGGCGGACAGGTCGAGGGCGCCGTCGAGCGCCCGGCCGGCGAGCCGCCCCTCGCAGACGCCCGTCGAGTCCGAGGTGTCCGGCGCCCAGCCGCACGCCGGCGCGGCCAGCAGGAGGAGCAGGGTCAGGTGTTTGCGGCTCATGGTGGTGGCATCCCCTTCCAACGTCGTCTCGAAACGTTGGTTGCCGACGCCGCACCAGGCGATCCCAAGACCCAGGAACACCGCGGCCCCTCCTGCCAGGAGGCAGGAAGGGCCGCGGAAGAATTCTGGAGTTCCAGCTACGCCTTCGGCGGGCCGAAGGAGCGCTCGAACAGGCTGTGGATGGCCGCCCGGCCCTCATCGGAGAGGAAGCGGGTGCCCGTGCCGGTGAAGCGGTCGCGGGAGATGGTGGGAGGCGGGATGGCCTTCCAGGTCTGGTCCTTCCAGGTGAACCACTCGCGCTTCTCCTGGTCGAACACGAAGACCGGCTTGCCCCAGTGGCGGCCCAGCTCCACCGCCCAGCCCGTGCCGCCCTTGACGGTGTTGTCGGGCATCACCACGCCCACCGCGAAGACCTCGCCCGCGGTGTTCACCTGGTGCCAGATGGACTGCAGCACGCGGCGGAACAGCGGGGTCGCCGGGTAGCTGCGGTGCATGTGGGCCTTGAGGTAGGACGAGCTCACGTCGCCGAGGGTCAGCTCCTCGTCGGTCAGCTCGACCATCCCGCGGGGCCGCACCGGGCCGCGACCGGCGAAGGAGAAGTTCACCTCCGCCATGCCCCACTTCTCGGCGCACTCGCCGAACTCCGCCTCGGCGCCAGCCGCCCCGCCCGAGAGCAGGGTGTAGCCCGCGGCCGGGAGCCGCATCGGCGAGGCCACCGTCCCCTCCGGGAGGATCTGGAGGGTGTCGGGGTGCAGCTCGAGGTGGGTCTCCGGGGGGACGGCGTCCCCGTGGTCCTTGAGCAGCCGCAGCGACACGTGGCTGCCGCGGGGCTCCAGGTACAGCGCCACGTCCACCAGGTGCGCCGACGCCTCCAGGCCTGCCGGGAGGTTGTTGGGGCCGGCCACGAACCCGCGCGGGGCCTGGACGGTCACCCACAGCTCGGCGCCGACGCGCTGCGCGGTCTTCTTGAACGCCGCCAGCGCAGTGGCGAGGCCCGCCGCCGGGCAGTCGTACCCGTCGATGAGCACCACCGCCGGGGCCAGCTTCATGTGCTTGGTGAACAGCTCGATCGCCTCGTCCAGGCGCAGCGGCGAGAACGACGCCCCGTCCTTGAACGTCTTGATCGCCCGGTGCCGCGAGACGCTTTCGCGCACCGCCTGCCGGTCCTCGAGGCTGGTCTGCACGGCCAGGTTGTCGAAGAGCGTGTCGTAGTACGCGCTCACGTACTCCACCGACTGGCCCAGCGCGACGTGCATCACGTCCCGCTCGCGCATCAGGTCGTCCAGGCCGATCTGCACCAGGCAGGCGGTCTTGCCCACCCCGGCCGGCGCGACCAGCACGCCCAAGTTGCCCTTGCCCAGGCCGCCGTGGATCGACTTCTCCAGGATCCGCAGCGGGCTCCTCTCGTTCACGTCCTTGCGGTACATCCTGTCACTTCCTTCCCTGGGCCTTCGCCTTGGCCTTCTCCTGCGCTTCCTTCACCAGCTCCTCGGCGATGGCCGCCGGAACCGGGAGGTAGCGCGAGAACTCCATGGTGAACTCGGCCTTGCCCTGGGTCGAGGACCGCAGGGTCGTGGAATACCCGAACATTTCCTTGAGCGGCACCTCGGCTTCGATGCGCGCCAGGCCCTCGTCCTCCTGGGACCCGATGATCATCGCGCGCCGCTGCATGAGCGTGCCCAGCACCGCGCCGCTGAACTCGGCGGGGCCCTCGACCGCGACCTTCATGATCGGCTCGAGGATCTTGGGCTTGGCCTTCTCGTAGACCTCGCGCCAGGCGCCGCGGGCGGCCTCCTGGAAGGCGATGTCCGAGGAGTCGACCGCGTGCGCGGCGCCGTCGTTGAGCACCACCCGCACGTTCACCACCGGGAAGCCGATCTTCATGCCCTTGGACTGCATGGACTTGAAGCCCTTCTCCACGGAGGTGATGAACTGCCGGGGGATGGAACCACCCGACACGTCGTCGACGAACTCGTAGCCGGTCTCGCAGGGCTCGATGTACCCCGCGACCTTGCCGTACTGGCCGCTGCCACCCGTCTGCTTCTTGTGGGTGTAGTTGAACTCGGCGCGCTGCGAGACGGTCTCGCGGTAGGCCACCTGCGGCTGCGAGGTCTCGACGATGGCCGAGTACTCGCGCTTCATCCGCTCGATGTACACCTCGAGGTGCAGCTCGCCCATGCCGCGGATGATGGTCTCGGCGGACTCCTCGTCCACGCCGGCGCGGAAGGTGGGGTCCTCACGGGTGAAGCGCCGGAGCGCCTTGCCCATGTTGGTCTCGCTCTTGTTGTCCACCGGCTTGATGGACAGCGAGATCACCGGCTCGGGCACGTGCATCGACGTCATGGCGACGTTGATGGTGCCGTCGGTGAAGGTGTCGCCCGAGTTGCACTCGATGCCGAACATCGCGACGATGTCGCCCGCGCCGGCCGACTCGATGTCCTCCATCTGGTCGGCGTGCATGCGCACCAGCCGCCCCACCTTGTGCGACTTCCCGGTGCGGGTGTTGGTGATGAACTTGTCCCGGGCGAGGGCGCCCTGGTACACGCGCAGGTAGGTGAGCTGGCCGTAGCGCCCGTCCTCGAGCTTGTAGGCCAGCGCCACCATCGGCTTGGTCAGGTCGGTGGTGAGGACGATGGGAGCCTCGTCCTTCTGCAGGTCCACGCCCTGGTTGACGACCTCGGTCGGGTCCGGAAGGTACGCGACGACGGCGTCGAGCAGCTTCTGGATGGCCTTGTTCTTGTAGGCCGAGCCCATGAGCACGGGGGTGAGCTTGAAGTCCACCGTGCCCTTGCGGATGGCCTTGTGGATCATCGCGCTGGTGACGCGGTCCTCGAGGATGGCCTCGGTGAGCTCGTCGGAGTACATGGACGCCTGGTCCAGCATCTCCTCGCGGGCCTTCTTGGCCTGCTCGAGCATGCCCTCGGGGATGGGGCCCTCTTCGATGGTCTCGCCGTTCTTGCCGAGGAACCGGAAGGCCTTCATCTCGACGAGGTCGACCACGCCCTCGAACTTGTCCTCGAGGCCGATGGGGAGCTGCATCAGCACCGGGTTGTGCCCGAGCTTCTCGCGCAGCTGGTCGCGCACGCGCAGCGGGTTGGCGCCCGTGCGGTCGCACTTGTTCACGAACGCCAGCCGGGGGACCCGGTAGCGTCGCATCTGGCGGTCCACGGTGAGCGACTGGCTCTGGACGCCCGCGACCGAGCACAGCACCAGGATCGCGCCGTCGAGCACGCGCAGGCTGCGCTCCACCTCGATGGTGAAGTCGACGTGCC
>CAZAIE010000512.1:0-5781 GCA_964485035.1 uncultured Myxococcaceae bacterium
CCGCCACCTCCTGGGACAGCGCCTCGCCCTCGGAGGCGAGCTTCACCGACTCGCGGATGAGGTCCTCGGTGCGCTTGGCCGCCTCCTTGGCGCGCTGCGCGAGCGACCGCACCTCCTCGGCGACCACCGCGAAGCCGCGTCCGGCGTCGCCCGCGCGGGCGGCCTCCACCGCGGCGTTGAGCGCGAGCAGGTTCGTCTGGAAGGCGATCTCGTTGATGTCCCGGATGATCTCCGCGGTGCCCTCCGCGCCGTGGCGGATGCGGCCCATGGCCTCGCCCATGCGGTTCATGGCCAGAGAGCCCTGGTCGGCGACGGACTTGGTGGTGCGGGCGAGCGCGTGCGCCTGCTGGGTGTTCTCCGCGCTCTGCTTGGTCCGCCCGGACATCTCCTCGAGGTTGCCCGAAGTCTCCTCCAGCGCCGCGGCCTGCTCGGAGGAGCCCTGCGCCACCGACTGGCTGGTGCTGGCGATCTGCTCGGCGGCGGAGGCCACCTGCTCCACGGTCTGGGCCACGGTGGAGAGCGCGTCGTGCAGCGACTGGGCGGTGGTGTTCACCACCTCCTTCAGGCGCGCGTGGTCTCCCTGGAACTCGCCCGTGACCCGGGCCCGCAGGTCCTGGTCGGCGAGGCGCTGCAGGACCGCGGTCGCGGCGTTGACCGGGCCCATCACCGCGTCGAGGGTGCCGTTGAAGCCGTCGACGATGCGCTTGAAGTCGCCGCGGTGGCGGCTGGCGTCGGCGCGCACCGAGAGGCGTCCGGCGAGCGCGGCCTCGGAGAGCAGGTTCGCGTCCGCGACCAGCGCGCTGACCGCCCCGAGGCAGCCGTTGAGGTTCTGCCGCAGCGTCTCGTACTCGCCGCGGGCGGCGGTGTCGAGGCGCGGCGGGATGGTGCCGGCGGCGATCTTGGAGACGCAGTCGGCGGCGGAGGAGAGCGGGCCGATGACCGCGTCCAGGGTGCCGTTGAAGCCCTCGATGATGCGCTTGAAGTCGCCGCGGTGGCGGCTGGCGTCCGCGCGGGTGGAGAGGCGGCCCTCGACCGCGGCGGCGGCGAGCTGGTTGGCGTCCTCGATGAGCGCGTTGATGGCCCGGAAGGTCTGGTTGAACGAGTCCTTGAGCGGGACGTAGTCGCCCCGCTCCTCGCGGGTGATCTCCTCGTCCACCTGGCCCGAGGCGAGGTGCTCGAGGTGGGTGATCGACCGGGAGAGCGGGTCCACCAGCGCGTCCAGCGCGCCGTTGACGCCCTGGATGATGCGCTTGAAGTCGCCCTGGTGGCGGCTGGCGTCGCCGCGCTTTCCGAGGTCGCCGGCCACCGCCGAGGCGGCGAGCCCGGTGGCGTCCTCGACCAGCGCGTCGATGGTGCGGATGCAGGTGTTGAGGCTGTCCTTGATGGCGTTGAACTCACCCCGGTACTCGGCGGTGATGGGGTCGGGCACGTCGCCGCGGGCGATGCGCGCGAGGCACTCCGCCGAGGCCTTCAGCGGCCCGGTGAGCGCGTCGAGCGTGGTGTTGACGCCCTCGATGACGCGGCGGAAGTCGCCGCCGTGACGGGTGGCGTCGGCGCGGGTGCCGAGCCGGCCGTCGGTGGCGGCCGCCGCGAGCATCCTCGCGTCGGTGACCAGCGCGGTGATGGCGTCGATGCAGGTGTTGAGGTTGTTGCGGATCTCGTTGAAGTCCCCGGCGTAGGCCTCGGTGATCTTCTGGGGCAGGTCGCCCCGCGAGATGCGCTCCACGTACTCGGCGGCCACGTTGAGCGGGCCGATGACCGCGTCGAGGGTGGCGTTGACGCCCTCGATGATCATGCGGAAGTCCCCGCGGTGGGCGCTGGCGTCGGCGCGGGTGGCCAGCTTGCCCGCCACCGCGCCCTCCGACAGCTTCCGGGCGTCGGCGATGAGCGCGCGGATGGAGCGGAAGGTCTGGTTGAACGAGTCCTTGAGCCGGACGTAGTCGCCCTTCTCCTCGCGGGTGATCTCCTCGTCCACCTGGCCGGCGGCGAGGTGCTCGAGGTGCGTGATGGCCCGCGAGAGCGGCCCCACCAGCGCGTCGAGGCTGCCGTTGACCCCGTCGATGATGCGCTTGAAGTCGCCCTGGTGACGGGTGGCGTCGGCGCGCTTGTCCAGGTCGCCGTTCACTGCCGCGTCGGCGAGCATGGTCGCGTCCGCGACCAGCGCGTGGATGGTGTCGATGCAGCGGTTCAGGTTGTCCTTCAGGGCCCGGAAGTCGCCCTTGAAGTCCGAGGCGATCTTCGGGGGCAGGTCGCCCGCGGCGATGCGCGCGATGCACCCGGCCGCCTCGTCGAGCGGGCCGATGACGCAGTCCAGCGTGCGGTTCACGCCCTCGATGACCCGCTGGAAGTCCCCGCCGTGGCGGCTGGCGTCGGCGCGCACCGCGAGCCGGCCCTCCTGCGCCCCCGAGGCCAGCGTGTCCGCGTCGGCCACCAGCAGGTTCACCGCGTCGATGCAGCGGTTGAGGTTGTTGCGGATCTCCGCGAAGTCGCCGCGGTAGGCCTCGGTGATCTTCGCGGGGATGTCCCCGCGGGAAATGCGCTCCACGTACTCGGCCGCGACGTTGAGCGGGCCGATGACCGCATCCAGCGTCTCGTTCACGCCCTCGATGACCCGGCGGAAGTCGCCCTGGTGCCGCGCCGCGTCCACGCGCGTGGCCAGCCGCCCCTCCACCGCGGCCCCGGCCAGCCCACGGGCGTCGGAGACCAGGAGCCGCACCGCCTCGATGCAGCGGTTGAGGTTGTTGCGGATCTCCGCGAAGTCGCCGCGGTACTCGTCGGTGATGGGGTCGGGGATGTCGCCGCGGGAGATGCGCTCCACGTACTCCGCCGCCACGTCGAGCGGACCGATGACCGCATCCAGCGTGTCGTTGATGCCCTCGACGATGTTGCGGTACTCGCCCTGGTGCGGCCGCGGGTCGGCGCGGAAGGCGAGGTGCCCGGCCACCGCCTCGGTGCCCAGCGCGCGCACGTCCTTCACCAGCGCGCCGATCCGCTCCTGCATGTGCTGCATCGCCCGGCCTAGCGTGTCCTTGTCGGTGGTGACCACCACCTTCCCCGAGAGGTCTCCCGCGGCGATCTGCTCGGCCAGGTGCACGCGCCCCTGCTGCACCTCGACCATGTGCCGGAACGAGTCTGCGAGCCGGCCCAGCTCATCGCCGCCGTGGTGGGTGATCTCCTGCTGCAGGTCACCCTCGGCCAGCCGGTCGGCGACCCGGCACATCTCCACCACCGGCTGCGAGAGCCGCTTGCCCACCCAGAGTCCGATGCCTGCGATGGCCAGGACCAGCAGCAGCGCGAGGCCGCCCACCAGGCGCGCGGTGGCGCCCATCTCGGCCTTGATCTGCGCGGAGATCGGCTCGACGTCGGCGATCTCTCCGGAAACCCCGATGACCCAGTCCCAGGGCTCGAAGTAGGCGATCGCGGCGATCTTCTCGACCGGCGGCTTGCCCGCCTCGTTGGTCCACGGGTAGCGGTAGGTGGTCGCCTCGCCGGGCTTGTTCGCCAGCGCCTGCTCGACCATGCCCTGGACGAAGGTGCGCCCCGAGGCGTCCTTCGCCTCCCAGATGTTCTCGCCGTCGCGCTTGGCGTCCTTGGAGAGGATGTAGTGGCCGCGCAGCGCGCCCTTCCCTCCGAGCACGAACACGTACCCGGTGGTGCCCACCTTCACCCGCTGGAGCGCCGCGCGCACCAGGCCCTTGGCGTCGCAGGGCACGCCCACGCCGACCATGCCCATCACCTCGCCGTCGGCGCCAAGCAGGGGCTCGTAGGCCACCGCGTGCCAGGCCCCGTCGAGGAACGACCGGCCCCGGACGGACTGCTTGGAGAGGATGGCCGAGATGGTCGGGGTGGCGTCGCGTGCGTACAGCGGGACCCCCAGCGCGCGGTTGCCGTCGGGGGTCTTCAGGGTCGTCGCCACGCGGAGCATGTCGCCCTGGGCGTTGAGCCGCTGGAACACCGTGCAGGTGCCGCTCGCCGTCGCGGTCACCGTGTCGACCAGCGGGGTGCGCTCCGAGAAGCTGCGGCTCTGGCCGAGCCACGCGTTGCCCAGGACCATCCGCGGCAGCTGCACCTTCTGGCCGTCCACGGTCCACTCGGCGGTCTCCCTCGCCGCGCGCAGCCCGCCCCCGGACTCGATGAGCGCCTTGGCGAGCTTCACGTTGGTGTCCACCTGCCGCTGCGCCGAGAGCTCGGCCGACTCCGCCAGCGCCCAGAGGTCCCGGGCGTTCTGGGTCATGGCGTTCTCGACGATCTGCGTGACGCCGGTCCCGACCTTGTCTTCCACCTGTGTCCACTTGGTGGCGACCAGCGGTCCGAGCACGACGCCCAGGGCCAGCGGAGCGAACAGCGCGAGTCCAGCGATCTTCTGGCGCACGGATAGCGACATTTGGCGGTCCTCCCCCGAGAGACGGGGCCGCCGTTTGCATCCGGCGCGCCGAAGCCAGCCGGTGCGCCGCTCGTTCAAGTGGCCCCAGACACGGGGTGGAAAAGGCGGTGCCCGCGCGGAACCGACTCACCCGCGTCGGGGGGGCTGCGACGACCTTCCGGGTCCCTCCTGCCCAGAACGCCCGGAAAGTGGCCAACCGGGCGGACCCTGGTCGACACGCGGGGGTTCACACGCACCGTGTGGGTCGAATCGACCCACCATGACGGGAGAATCCCTCTCAGCGCGGCGGGGCGGGGACGGCTCTGTGGGGACCGTCGTCGTGCGACGGGCGGTACTTGCGGTGCGACGAGCCGGAGCCGGAGAAGAGGTCGGCGAGCGCGACGAAGGCGATGGCGTTCAAGCGCAGCCCGCCGACCACGGTGATCGCCGCGCCACGCGCGTCGACGGTGCCGTAGGCCTGGGTGAACAGCTCGACGATGTTCTTGCTCCCCACGGCGAGCTCGAGCTGCAGGCCGCCGCCGACGTACTCCACCCCGCCGATCTTGGTGTAGGCGACGTGGGGTCCGGCGGAGACTCGCGCGAAGAGGGTCCACCAGTTGTAGCCCGAGGAGAGCGTGACCATCGGCGCGAACTCCAGCCGCAGGTACTCGGGGGGCGGGTCGAGCTGCTCGCCCTCCTCGATGGCGTTGGAGGTGACCGCGAAGCCCAGCATCCAGCCCACCGCGCCGCGCGGACCTCCCAGGTCGTATTCCTGGCCGAGGGTGAGGTCGAGCTTGCCGACCCAGTCGCGGAAGCTGCCCTGCGCGACCCCGCCGTAACCGACTCCGACCTGCGGGAATAGGAAGTAGTGGTCGGCGCGCGCGGCGGGGGCGGCCAGCAGCGCGCCCAGCGCGAGGGTGAGGGAGAGGACCTTGGGGGACATGGTGAGGTGCTTCCTTCTTCGGCCCGGTGTCGCGCGAGTCTACCCGCTGGAGGGGCGGTGGGTTAGCCGGCCTTGCGGTAGGCCTCGGCGAGCCAGTTGCGAAGCTCGAAGTCCACCTCGGTGCGGAACTGCAGGAGGACCATGTGCGTGTACCGTGGCCCCCAGCCCAGATCCTTCGCGCGGGCGAGCCGGGCGGTCGGCGGCCGGGCGGAGAGCACGAGCCCCAGGTAGACGCGGTCGCCCTGCGGCGTGTCGAGGATGCAGGCGAAGTCGCGCTGGTGCTGCAGGTACACCGCCTTCACCTCGGGGCGGACGAGCACCTTGTCGCCCAGGGCGTGCGCGGTGGAGAGCAGGGTCTCGAAGAGCGGGCGGAGGCTGGCGCGGCTGCCGGTGAAGTGCGGCGCCAGCAGGTCGACCACGTCGGTGGGGGGCTCGTCGCGCTCCTCCTCGGGTGCGACGGGAGGCGGCTGGGCGG